>NZ_JBFTZL010000006.1:0-69893 GCF_056406825.1 Arthrobacter sp. P1_A5
GCGGAGGGGGGACCGGCGGAGGGGGGACCGCCGTCGTCGGGGATGGGATGGCTGGCTAGGCGGTGCGCCTGGTGGGCGCGACGACCTTGATGACGGCGGAGTCGTCGGCGGCGGCGAGGCCCTGGGCCTGGCCGAGGAGGTAGAGCTGCTCGGCGGCGGCGGCCACCGGGGCGGCGAGGCCGGCGGCGCGGGTGGCCTTGCCGACGATCCCCATGTCCTTGACGAAGATGTCCAGCCGGCTGAGGACTTCGGCGCCGTCCTCGGTGTAGGCCTCCAGGATGCGCGGTCCGCGGTTGGAGAGCATGAAGGAGCCCGCTGCGCCGGCTTCGAGGGCGGCGAGGGTCTTGGCCTGGTCCAGGCCGAGGGCGTCGGCCAGGGCCATCGCCTCGGCGGCGGCGGCGATGTGGATGCCGCAGAGCAGCTGGTTGACGGTCTTGAGGGCCTGGCCGTCGCCGGGCTTGTCGCCGACCACGGTCAGGGTGGAGGCCAGCAGCTCAAGGGCCGGGCGGGCCTTTTTCCGGGCCTCGGGCGAGGCGCCCACCACGATCAGGAGGTCGCCCTCGCCGGCACGCTTGGGGCCGCCGGACAGCGGGGCATCAACCAGTTCGACGCCGTATTCGGCCAGGCGGTCGACGGTGGCCGGGATGGCCTCGGTGCCCACGGTGCTGCCCAGGATCACGACGGCGCCCGGCTTGAGCACGGAGGCCACGCCGTTCTCGCCGAACAGGACATCGCCCAGCTGTTCACCGTTGCGCACTGCCAGCAGCATCGCGTCGGCGCCTTTCGAGGCTTCCCGTGCGGAGGCGAAGGTGCGGATCCCGGCCTCTTCRGCTAGCTTCAGGCGGGGYTCGGCGATGTCGAAGCCGTGGACGGTGAGCTSGCTTGCCAGGCGCGTGGCCATGGGCAGGCCCATGGCGCCAAGGCCAAGGACGGTGATGGTGTAGTTGCTGGTCATGGTGTTCTCCATCGAATGACGTGTGGTGCTGGGCCCATACCGGCGGGGGCCCTGCCTGAGGTTGTGAAGGCTGGGAGCCGGCGGGGATTAGAAGGTGTTGCTGAGCTTGCGCGTGACATCGGCGAGGGACTGGTCGTCGCCCACGTTGCCGGCGAAGACGATGTACGGGATGCCCTTGGCAGGTCCGTCCACCGGTTCCCACAGGCTGACGATGCCCGGCAGCATGGGCCCGCGGACTATCGCGTGCCGGATTTCCAGGCCGTGTGCGGCCACGTCCGAGGACGTGATGCCGCCCTTGGCGATCACGAAGCTGGGCGGGAAAGTCTTCAGCGTGCGGTTCACCACCGCGACGACGGCGGCGGAGACGGTGCGGGCGATTCGCAGGCTTTCGGCGGCGTCGGAGGTCTTGATCAGGAGCCGGCTCGTGTGCACGATCACGTCGCCGCCGCGGAGTGCAGCGACCACCGTGTCCACGGTTTCGTCCAGGTACTCCCCCGCGTTGTCGCCGAGGAGCTTCTCGACGTCGATCTCCACGATCCGGGCCGCGCTGTGCTGCTCGGTGAGGGCGTTGAGCTGGCGGGTGGTGACACCGACGTGCGAGCCGACCACGATCAGGCCGCCGGCTTCCGAGGGGGTATTGCCCGCATAGGCTTCCTCGCCGCTGAGTTCGGTGCGGATTTCCTGGCCGATCCGTGCCCGGACAAACGGCGGGCCCACGCGGTAGAGCAGCTTCTTGCCGCGGCTTTCCGCTTCTTCCAGGCCCAGGGCCAGGGCCCGTAAGTCGTTTTCGGTGACGATGTCCGCCACGATCGGAGTCGAATCCGTGGCGGCATCGATGGCATCGGCAATGGCTTTGGCGGAGATCATCGGATCGGCGGACGCCCGGATGATGTCCAGATCCAGCACGATCACCGAATCCGCGGGGAACCGGCCGTTCGACTTCTCCTCGACGTACTTGGCCATCTCCGAGTTGGCGAAGCCGAAGCTGGCGTCGCGGGCGAATTCGGTCTCGGCCACGGGGGTGAGCTGCCCGGCGTCCTTGCCTGTGCCGCGGGTGAAGTGCACGCCGCCGACCGTCACGCGGCCGGCGTCGGGGAACGCGGGAACGATCACGACGCCGTCCGTCTTCTCGCCGTTGACGGCGGTGACGGTGGCGGCGATGACGTCCGGTTCGAGCGGGTAGTGTCCGCGGAGGGTGGAGTCGCTGCGGCTGACAAAGCTGAGCCGAAGCGCGGGTTCAGCGGACGCTGCGGCCGCGAGTGCGTTGCGGACGATCTCCTCGTTGCGGGCAGCCGCCTCGGCAGGGTCAAGGCTGCGGGTGTTGGTCAGCACGTAGACCGCGCGCTGGCGCTGGCCGTTGACTTCGTAGGCGAACGCCCAGGCAAAGTCCGCCACTTCCCAGCGGGTGAGGACCGGCAGGTTCGCCACGGACTGGGTGCCGGTGGGGTCGTCGTCGAGTACGACCAGGACACGGGGGGATGCCTCGGAGGAGGCGGCCACGCTGTCTGCCACCAGCCGGGCGGGGATCTGTACTTCCGCGGGGAAAGCGGCCAGCACGTCTGCTTCGAGGGGCACTATGCACTCCATTGTGTGTGGATCTGTCAGTGGAAAACTGCGGTTCTCCGCGAGCCGCAGCAGGAACAAAATGTAAGATGTCAGACATCTTGCATATGAATGCTAGTGTGGCATATGGCACAACGACGCGCAAGTAGACTTGGCCATCACGGAGCACGCCATCAGGCAACAAGTCGCTGGACGGGGAGAATTGGCTAGGAAATCGCTGGTCGGCGTTGTGGCCGACGAACTGCTGGACCGGATTATTGGCGGCGAGTTTCCGCCCGGCGCGAGCGTCCCCGGCGAACTGGAGCTCAGCTCCCGGCACGAAGTCAGCCGCATGACCGTGCGCGAGGCCATGAAGACCCTTGAAGCCCAGCGGATCCTCAGCGTGGAACGCGGCCGGGGCACGTTCGTGAACCCGGTGAACCGCTGGGGATCCCTGGACGCCGTACTGCGGGCAGCCTCGGAGGGCACAAATGACGCCTCGGCCGCCATCCAGCTCATCGAGCTCCGGCGGATGCTGGAGACGGGCGCCTGCGAACTGGCTGCCGGGCGGATGTCGGACACGGACATCGAGGCCCTCCGCGCGCACGTCGACAGGATGCGGCTGGCCCACGAGAGGAATGATCTCGCGGCATTCGTGGAGGAAGACCTCGCTTTCCACGACCTCATCCTGCAGGCCTCGGAAAACGTCTTCGTCGCCGTGTTATTCGAACCCTTGCACCGCGTGCTGGAAAAACGGCGGACGGAAACTTCCAAGGTGCCGGAGATCCAGGAGCACGCCATCGGGCACCATCAGAACATCGCTGACGCCCTGGCCTCCCGCGACCCGCACCGCGCCCGCGACGCCATGGACGCCCACATGCAGCAGACCCTTGACGACCTGAAGACCTTCGTGCTGGCCGGCGGCCCCGCCTGACGCGGTCCCGCGCTTTGCCCGGATGATGAGCTCAGGCGAGTGAGAGGAAGAGCTTCTCGAGTTCGGCGCGGTCCAGGCTGGGGTCTTCCTGCTGCATGCACTGCTGCAGGCCCGTGGCAATGATGGAGAATCCAGCCTTGTCCAGGGCACTCGACACGGCCGCCAGCTGGGTCACGACGCTCTTGCAGTCACGGCCCTCCTCGATCATCCTGGTGACGGCCGCGAGCTGGCCCTGGGCGCGGCGAAGCCGGTTAATAACAGGCTTCATGTCAGTGGGATCGAGTTCCATTGGTTCCTCCGGTTCGATGCGTCAGGCTCCCCATTATACCCCCCTGAGTATTTCGCTCCCGGGTGGCGGACGGCCAGGGGTGGCCGCCGCGGCCTCATGCCGCCCCGCTAGGGGCATAAGTACCTAGCGAGGCATGGAATATCGGCGTATTGCTGGTGATGTGAACGCCGCCAGGTTCCTAGAGCCGGACGCCGGCGGTACCGGCGTCAACCTCCCCGCCGCGGGGCCGTGGCATCCAGGGGATCAGGGCTCCGCACGCGGGCCTGCCGGTGACCTGCGTTCCCGGCCGTGGAGCCGGTATGTCGCCTTGGGCGACTCGTTCACGGCAGGCGTCGGCGACCCGGAACCGCTGAGCCCCGGGGGCATTCGGGGGTGGGCGGACCGCATCGCCGAGGAACTCGGCGAGGGCCGCCGCGAGTTCGGGTACGCAAACCTTGCCATCAGCGGCCTGGTCCTGCGCGAAATCCTCGACCAGCAACTCGGACCGGCCCTGAACCTGAAGCCTGACCTCGTCTCGCTCTCCGCCGGCGGGAACGATCTCGTGTTTCATCGCGGCGATCCGGACCGGATGGCCGCCGCCCTGGACGACGCCGTGGCAGCCCTCTCCGCCACCGGGGCCACGGTGGTCCTCTTCACCGGGCCGGACTGGGGCGAGACCGCTGTGTTCGGACACATCCGGGGGAAGGTCGCGGTATTCAACGAGAACATCCGTGTCATCGCCGCCCGGCATGATGTCGTCATCGCCGACTTGTGGGCCCTGCGGCAACTGAGCGATCCGCGGATGTGGGATCCGGACCGCCTGCACTTCTCGCCGCTGGGACACCACACCATTGCGGCCATGGTCCTGGACACGCTCAGCGTGCCACACCGCCTGCGGCCGCTGGAGCCGAAGCCGATGCCGCCAGGCAACTGGCGGGAGACCCGGGCCGGTGACCTGGCTTGGATGGCGCACTACATGCTGCCCTGGATGGTGAGCCGGATCAGGCCGCGCGCAGACGCCCCGCCCCGGCAGGCCAAACGCCCGCTGCCCGGACCGCCTCCCGGGGTCCCGGACTCCGGGCACAAACCCCTAGTCCGGCCGGGTTCGGTCGGCTAGTCTGCAGGAACGGCCCACAGCCGGGCATCGATGGCGATCACGAGGAGCGAAGTTGTCTAATCACACTTACAGCATTTCTGAAATTGTCGGAACCTCGAGCGAGGGCGTCGATGCGGCCGTCCGGAACGGCATCGCCGAGGCCGCCAAGACCCTCCGGAACCTTGACTGGTTCGAAGTCAAGGAGATCCGCGGCCACCTTGAAAACGGGCAGGTCGCCGACTGGCAGGTCACCATCAAGCTGGGGTTCCGCCTGGAGCGTTGACGCCAGACTCCGGAGCGGGCCGGCACGCACCGCCCCGCTCCGGAGAAACCCGCAACCCGTCAGGGCAGAGGAGGCCAGGGCGGAGAGGAAAACTTCATGCGCTATACGCATCTGGGCCGCTCCGGCCTGACAGTCTCGCGCCTTTGCCTGGGCACCATGAACTTTGGCCCGCAGACCGAGGAGACGCAGGCCTTCGCCATCCTGGACACCGCGCAGGCCGCCGGCATCAACTTCGTCGACACGGCCAATGTGTATGGCGGGTCCAGCCACCGCGGCTGGACGGAGGAGATAGTCGGCCGCTGGTTCGCCCAGGGGGGCGAGCGCCGCGAGCGCACGGTGCTTGCCACCAAGTTGTTCGGCACCATGACCGACCGGCCCAACGAGTCCAAACTCTCGGCACTGCACATCCGCCGGGCGCTCGACGCCAGCCTGAAACGGCTGCAGACGGACTACATCGATCTGTACCAGTTCCATCACGTGGACCGGAACACGCCTTGGGATGAGATCTGGCAGGCTATCGAGGTCGCCGTCCAGCAAGGCAAGATCCTATACTCCGGCAGCAGCAACTTCGCCGGCTGGCACATCGCCCGGGCCCAGGAAACCGCCGGCCGCCGCAACTACAACGGGCTGGTCAGCGAGCAGTCGATTTACAACCTGCTGACCCGGGACGTGGAACTGGAGGTCATCCCGGCCGCCCAGCAGTATGGCCTGGGGATCCTGCCATGGTCGCCGTTGCACGGCGGCCTGCTMGGCGGAGTGCTGAAGAAGGAGAACGACGGCGTCCGGCGCATYGCGGGCCGGGCCCTCGATGCGCTCAAGTCGCACCAGAAACAGATCCGGCGATACGAGGAATTCGCCGCCGAACTGGGTCAGGAACCCGCGGACGTGGCACTCGCGTGGCTGCTCCACCAGCCGGCAGTCACCGCTCCGATCATCGGCCCGCGTACCCTCGAGCAGCTCGAAGCCTCCGTCAGGGCGCACAAATTGAAGCTCGACACCGATGCGCTCAAGCGCCTCGACGAGATTTTCCCGGGCCACAGGACGGCTCCGGAAGACTACGCATGGTAGGGCGCAGTCGGCTGTTTTGGCACCCCGCCCGCCGAACCCACGGGTGTCGGGTGGCTCTTTGATACTAAGCATGATTAGTATTAGGGCAGAAGGATGTAGCGCACCCGGCAATCCGGGTGCCTCCTCTATGAAAGAAGAAGGAACGAAAAATGGGTTTTCTCGCATTTCTGATTCTGGGCCTCATCGCCGGCGCAATCGCTAAGGCCATCCTCCCGGGACGTCAGGGCGGTGGCATCATCATCACTCTGATCCTGGGCGTCGTCGGCGCCCTGCTCGGCGGATTCATTGGCAGCGCACTGTTCGGCGTGGGCATCAACGAGTTCTTCTCGCTGTCGACCTGGCTGCTGGCCATCGGCGGTGCGATCATCGTCCTGCTCGTTTACGGCATGATCAGCAAGCGCTCAGCCCGTTAACACGGAAGCTGACCGGAAACCGGCTCTGGGTTATTCCCGGGGCCGGTTTTTTGCACTATTTTGACAGCAAGGCGGCCTGCCGGCCGCATGGGCCGGCACTGCCACCCACCGTCCAGGAACTGTTCAACAACGTCTACTTTTCACCTACGTCAGGGAGCAGGAGCACAGCATGAAGGGCAAATTTCTTTTCGCCACCGGACTGGCAGCAGGGTACGTCTTGGGATCGCGGTCAGGCCGCGCAGCCTATGACAAGCTCAAGGCCAGGTCGGCAGAGCTCTGGCACAGCAAGCCGGTCCAGGACAAGGTGGCCGCGGCAGCAGAAACGGTCAAAGACAAAGCCCCCGAGGTCTCCGAGCATCTCGGCGAAGCCGCCCGCCGCGCCGGTACCGTCATAAGCTCCGCTGTCCACCGCGATGCCGGCCACGGAAGCACGTCCGCGGCCACGCCCGGAACGGCCACGCCCGGAAAACAGGGAGCAGCCACGCCCGGAACGCCGGCACCCGCGGCCAGCGATGTCCATTCCGACCCTGCGCTCACCGACCAGACCGGCCAGGACTGGTCGGACGAGGGCGGTGCCACCCCGGCGGGCCCGGCCACCAACGTGAACGAGGACAAACTGCCCTAGGGTTCTTTGAGGGGCCACCGTCGCCGCCTCTGCCGGCTACCGCCCGCCGGAGGGCAGCAGCTCGCCGGCCACCACGGTGGCCCCCAGTTCCTCCGAGCGCAGCACCCGGGCCGCCAACCCGTGCCCGCGAAGGATTCCGGCCGTCTGCGCGGACTGCCGGCGGCTGGTCTCTATCAGCACGTGGCCGCCGGGCGCCAGCCACTGACGTGCGCCGGCGGCGACCCGCCGCTGCACCTGAAGCCCGTCGGCGCCGCCGTCGAGGCAGGCCCGCGGCTCGTGGACGCGCGCTTCCTGCGGCATGGTTTCGATGTCTGCCGAGGGAACGTAGGGGGCGTTGACGGCCAGCAGCCGGACCCGGCCCCGGAGGCCTGGCGGGAGGGGAGCATAGAGATCACCCTCGTGGACCTCCCCGCCCAGGGGCAGGACGTTGGTGCGTGCACAGGACACAGCCGCGGGGTCAATATCGGCGCAGTGGAGTTCGGCGGGGCCGGCGAGGGCCGCGAGCGCCGTACCGACAGCGCCGGACCCGCAGCACAAATCGACAACGACCGGCGCCGGGGCGTCCCCCCGCGCCATGCGGCTTGCGTCCAGCAGCGCAGCGGCCTGCCGGACAAGGAATTCCGTCCGGCGGCGGGGCACGAAGACTCCGGTGTCGACCGCGATGCGGAGTCCGCAGAATTCCGCCCAACCGAGAATGTGTTCAAGGGGAAGGCCTGCGACCCTCCGGCCGGCCATCCGTTCGAGCGCCTCCGGCGTCGGGGCCGCGTCGATCAGCAGACGGGCCTCGTCTTCGGCAAACACGCAGCCGGCTGAGCGGAGCCTGGCCGTGAGTATCTCGTGCGGGGAAAGATGGCGGACTACTGGCATGGGAGCGCCTTTCGGTCGGGTGTCAGACGCCCTCACCGTGAGCTGGCCGCGGCCGGCACTGCTGGGCGGGCATCCTTGCTGGACTTGCGTGGACGGGACCCACCTCCTTTGCTGCAGTTGCTCGATTGCCCCATGCTACCGAAGCCGCCCGCGGCCAGCTGTGATTGGGTCTGCTGTGATTGGTCGGGGTTTTGCGGCGGCGGGTTGCGGCGGCGGATTGTGCCGCCTGCTTGGGATGCCTGCTTAGGATGCCTTGGCGGCGGCGGCTGGCAGGATGGCAGCATGGACTCCCTGCCTGCACACGATCTCGTCTGGACCGGCTCCTACACGGCAGATTCCGGCGGCCGCGGCACGGGGATCGGCGCGGTTGCCGCGGCGGCGGACGGCACAATGCGGTGGCTGGGTGTTGCGGCGCCGGCCGACTCGCCGTCCTTCCTGGCGGTCCACCCTTCTCTCCCCGTGCTCTATGCCGTGGCCGAGCAGGCCCGGACCGTCCGGGCCTACCGCCGGGCCGGCGCGTTTGGCCTGGAGCCCGCGGGCCCGGCGTGGCCGGCCGGTGACGCGGCCTGCCATGTCGCCGTCGAGCCTTCCGGCCGTTTCCTCGTTGTCTGCTGCTGGGGCGACGGCCAGGTGCTGTTCTATGAGCTCGACGCCGACGGCGGCATCGTTGACCGGACGGCCGGCGTCGAATCGCGAGACCCGTACGGCGAGGCTCCCGGCGGCGGCCCCGGCGAACGGGAAAAACGGCCGAGCCGCGCTCACGCGGCACTCATGCTGGCCGACGGCAGGGTGATGACCACCGACCTCGGCCACGACCTGCTGCGGATCTGGAGTGTCGGCTCCGGACCGGAGCGGGCTCTGGGCCCGGTCCTGGACCACGAGGTGGTCCTGCCGCGGGGCAGCGGCCCCCGGCACCTGGTCCAGCATCCGGGCGGCCACGTCTTTGTGGTGACCGAGTATTCAATCGAGGTGGCTGTGGCCGGGTTGTCGCCGGACTCCGGGGACTTCCGGCTCGCTTTCGTCGGGCCCGCCGCCGCCGGCGGGGCGCAGCCGGATGATTCGGCGGCAGAGATCGCGTTGGCGGCCGACGGCAGGTACGCCTATGTGGGCGTCCGCGGTTCGAACCGGATCTGCGTGCTGGAGGTGGAGGCCGGGGGCGCGGCGCTGCGTCCGGTGGCCGACGTCCCCAGCGGCGGCAACTGGCCCCGGCACCATCTGATCCGCGACGGTTTGCTGCACGTCGCCCACGAACGCTCCGGCGACGTCGTAACGTTTCGTCTGGACGCGGCATCCGGGTTGCCGGGTCTCCCTGCGGACCGGCTGCAGGTGGCCTCCCCCACCGCGCTGGTGCCGGCCCGGCCCCGGCCGGTACCCCGGGGGTGAGGAGCCGGTTCCCGGCTGACGCGGTGCTGCGGTGAAGAGCAGCCTGGTGAGAAGCGGGCGGCTGGGTCAGCAGGCCGCGGCAAGCTCCGCAGCAGCCTGATCGGCGCCCTGTTCGCCACCATCCAGCTGGATCCCGCCCAACCGGTACCCGCTCTCCGGCTGGAACACGCTCTCCGCCTGGAACCCGTCGGCGAAGTGGAGTCCGTCCCCCAGCTGGATACCGCCGTCGAGCTGGAAGCCACACGGACAGCGCCACAGGGCCGGGAGATCGAGGGACGGGTCCGCGGGCCCGAACGAGTAGGAGGGCATCGCCGGCTCCGGCGAGGTCCACTGCATGGGTGCGCCGCAGTGCAGCGGGGCACCGGGCGGGAGCTCTGTCGCGGGGTCCCCGGTCAGGGTTGCGGATTCAGCCACGGCGCCTACTCTCGTTGAGATCTAAAAAACAAGTAGTAAGCATACATATAACTAGTTAAACGAGCTAGTCATGCCGCTCGGCGCCGATGGCTGCGCTCATCCGGCGGAGGAAAGTGATAACCACGCGGGCGTCCTCCGCGCTCATGGACTCTGCCACCGCCATCATGCGCCGGTGCATGTGTCCAAGCGTGGCGCGGACTTCGGAATCCGTCGCCACCGTCGGCACGATCACAAGGGAGCGCCGGTCCGTCGGGTGCGGCTCCCGCCGGACGTGCCCGCTTGCTGCCAGCCGGTCGATCAGGGACGTTGTGGAAGCGGTGGTGATGCCCAGGACGCGGCTGAGATCCTTCGGGCCAACCCGTTCGCCTGTCGCTTTGGCCCGCAGCAGGTAGCGCAAAGCCAGCAGGTCGGTCTCACCCATCCCCATCGAATCGCGGGTGGACCGCCTGGTCGCCACCTCCGAGATCCGATAGTCGCGGAGGGCCTGCAGGATCGCCGCCGGAGGATCCAGGCTGTCATCGGGGCCATACCAGTATCCGGAGGCGCCGTGGGAGTCCATTCGCCAAGCCTAGCGGAACTGGTAACTAGCCAGCCGTACAATCCGGGGGGCTGCAGCCACAGGGCCCCAGGGCCCCGGAGCCCTGGGGGCTGGGGCCCCGGCCCGCCAGGACAGGACCCCGGTGGCGGGCACAAAAAACCCCGGCTTCCTGTTGCCAGGAAACCGGGGTTTTTCCACTCTTCGCTAAAAGAGTGGGCCCTGTGGGGATCGAACCCACGACCCACGGATTAAAAGTCCGATGCTCTACCAACTGAGCTAAAGGCCCCAGCCGAGAGCCCCGAACCAGCGGATAAATCCGCTGCTGCAGCGCGTTTCGGCCCAGTCCATTTCTGGACGTTAACACTGTACCCCAGACCCGGGCCAGCTTTTTTCACGTTGGCCGCACCGGCGTCGTCGGCCCCCGGCGTCTATGGCAGCAGCGCGCACCGATCCTCGATTCCCTTGCGGCACTGGAGTAGCGTGGGGGCATGAGCGAGCAAGCAGGATCAAGCGCCCCCGGCCCGCGGCACCACAAGCCGAAACCCTTCGCACCGATCGACTTTGAGCCTTTCGCCGGAGGGGCCGATCCTGCCCGCGTCTCGGAGGCGGCCCATCTGGCCGCGCAGGCTCTCGTGCGCCGCGGCCGGGACAGCGACGATCCTAAAGTCACCAAACGGCTCGTCAAACTCGCCGATGAGCAGGGCCTGGAAGCAATCGCCGAAATGTGGGCCGAAAGCCCCGCCCGGTCCCTCCCCGGCGCGCTGTGGCGCCTGTACGCCCTGCGGGCCGCCACCATCCAGGATCCCGAGCGGATCTCCGTCTACTTCAAGGCGGGCAAGGACACGGCCCAGGTTTCGCATGTGGTCGCCGGCGCGGCCGAACCGCCCGGCGCCGATGAGATGAAATCCATGGCGGACGCCATCCTCTCCGGGGCGTTCGACGGCGAATTCGACGTCGCCCTGGAACGCTCCGCAGCGTTCTGCCGCGTGGTGGCCCTGGGCCAGGCAACGCTTGCGGACAACGCCGAGCACAGCAACGAAAACCACGCCAGCAAACTCACCCGCAACTCGCATCTGCTCGTCAAGACGGCCGAGGACCTCGAGCACGCCGCCAACGCGTGGCGGCTGGGCGAACTGGACTGAGGGGCCAGCCGGGCCGGGCGGCAGGCGCCCGGATGACGGGCCCGCAGCACCCAGGACACGCACGGCTCGGGCAGGCTGTCAATGTTGACTTGCATGAACCTACGTAGAAAACTAAAAGCGGTGCCGAACCGCGAAACCCCCGGGCTTCAACATTTAGCCGCCTAGAGCGGCCTACCGCCGAGAGGCGTATCCGGTTCGGCACCATTTTCATGCCTTCTTACCCTGATGTTCGCCCGGTTTTCACCTGCGCCGTCACACGCCGCGTCGGGCCGGGCCGGACCCGCCGCGGACGGTAAAGTGATGCGTATGCACTGGTCACCGTCAAGTCACACGGCCGGCCGACTCCACCCGCGAACCTCCTCCCGGAAGACCGGTGACACCACGTGAAGCTGCGCCTGTTCCCCCAGGAGTCCGCCGGACTGAACCTGCTCTCCCAAATGGCGCGCCAGATCGTGCTGGGGACCGGAACGCTCTCGGAGATCCTCGGCGCCCCGGCCAGCGAGCATGCCCGGCTGGTGGAGGACATGCACAACCACGAGGCCAAATCCGCGGAGCTGCACTTTGCCCTCCTGACCCACATGCGCACCAGCTTCGTGAACCCGCTGCCGCGCGAGGACATGTACACGCTGTCCCGGTTCCTCAACGAGGCCATGGAGAAGCTCGACGCCGCCGCCGAGCTCGTCTCCCTTTACAAGCTCGAACGGCTGCCCAGACGGGCCGCCGACCAGCTGGAAATCATCAGCCGCCAGGCCGAACTAACGGTCGATGCGATGCGGCGGCTGAACAATCTGGACGACCTCGAGGACTACTGGATCGAGATCCTGCGCCTGGCCAAGCGTGCCGAGCGCACGCACCGGGTCTGGGTCGCGGACATGCTCCACGAGATGAAGGCCATGCAGTACGCGCGCAACCGCGATGTCGCGAACCAGCTCGTGGAAGTCACGAAGGACATGCGCCGGATCGCCACCCAGGTGGGCAGCATCATCGTCAAGGAATCCTGACGTGGTGCTCTTCTTCCTTGCCCTGGTGCTGCTCTGCGCCGGGGCCTTTGCATTCCTCAACGGGTTCAGGGACGCGTCCTCGTCGGTGGCGCTGGCCGTGCGGACGCGCGCGCTGACCCCAACAGTGGCGGTGATTCTGGCCAGCCTGTTCAACTTCATCGGTGCCGGGCTGAGCGCCGCCCTGGCTCTGGCCGTCAGCCAGGCGTGGCTGTCGCTGCCGCCGGGCACAAACGGCCTGACGATTCTGCTGGCCGCGCTGCTGAGTGCCATCCTCTGGGGCGTCTACTTGTGGTGGCGCGGCATCCCCTCGTCCTCCACCCATGCCCTGGTCGGCGGGCTCGCCGGGGCGGGGGTCGCCAGCGTCGCCGTCGGCGGAAACCCCGTCATGGGCGTTGACGCCTCGCTCCTGTCCCAGGTGGTGCTCCCGCTGCTGATCTCACCGGTGATCGCCTATGCGGGGTCGTTCCTGCTGGTCTGGCCCGCGGGCTGGGCGGCCCGGTACACGCCGCCCAATGTCGTCAACACCCGCTCCCGGCGGGCCCAGGCCATTGCCGCGGGCGCCGTCGCCTTCGGGCACGGGCTGCAGGACGGCCAACGCACCAGCGCGGTGGTGATCCTGGCGCTGCTGGCGGCCGGGCTCTCCGACGGCGGTTCAGTGCCGGTGTGGGTGGCCCTGCTGACGGCCGTCTTGCTGTCGGCGGGAACCCTCGCGGGCGGGTGGCGGATTTCCTACACCATCGGCTACCGGCTGACCCGGGTCGATCCCCTGCGCGGATTCGTCGCGCAGATGTACAGCGCCGTGATGCTGTTGGTGGGCGCGATCGGGCTGCACTGGCCCGTCTCCACCACGCACACGGTGACGGCGGCAACCCTTGGCGCCGGCGCCAACCAGTGTTTCCCGGGCACCGACCGGCGGCTGGTGATCCGCATCCTGGTGTTCTGGGTAGCGACCCCGGTTGTCACCGCTGCCGCCGCGTTCGTCCTGCAGTTGGCGCTCTCGACGGTGGCCGGCCTGTAGCAGCCTGGTTATCCGAAGCGGCCGGAGACGTAGTCCTCGGTGGCCTTCTCGGTCGGGTTGCTGAAGATCGTCGGGGTGTCGCCGAACTCGATCAGCTTGCCCGGCTTGCCGGTGCCGGCAATGTTGAAGAAGGCCGTCTTGTCCGACACGCGGGCCGCCTGCTGCATGTTGTGCGTCACGATCACCACCGTGTACTGGTCCTTGAGCTCATTGATGAGGTCCTCAATGGCCAGCGTCGAAATCGGGTCCAGGGCGGAGCAGGGCTCGTCCATGAGGATCACCTGGGGTTCAACGGCAATCGCGCGCGCAATGCACAGGCGCTGCTGCTGGCCGCCGGAGAGCCCGGAGCCGGGCTTGGCCAGACGGTCCTTGACCTCGTTCCAGAGGTTGGCACCCTGCAGGGACCGCTCCACCAGGACATCGGCCTCGCCCTTGGAGATCTTCGTGTTGTTCAGCTTCACGCCGGCCAGCACGTTGTCCCGGATGGACATGGTGGGGAACGGGTTGGGGCGCTGGAACACCATGCCGATCTGGGACCGCACGGTGACCGGATCGACGCCGGGGCCGTACAGGTTGTCCCCGTCCAGCAGCACTTCGCCTTCAACCCTCGCACCGGGAATGACCTCGTGCATGCGGTTCAGGGTGCGCAGGAAGGTGGACTTGCCGCAACCCGAGGGGCCGATGAAGGCCGTGACGGACTTGGCGTCGATGTTGATGTTGACGCCTTCGACGGCCAGGAATTTGCTGTAGTAGACGTTCAGGTCCTTGACGTCGATGCGCTTAGACATGGTGTTCCTTCACTTGCTGGAGGTAGGGGCGGCGGGCGCGGATGGCCTAGCGGCCTGTCTTGGGGGCGAAGATGCGGGCAATCAGGCGGGCGCCGAGGTTGAGCAGCATCACCAGGATGATGAGCACCAGGGCCGCGCCCCAGGCCCGCTGGGAGGACGGATCCGGGTTCGACGGCGAGGTTGGGTTCAGGATCTGGGTGTAGATGAAGGTCGGCAGGGAGGCCATCCAGCCGCTGAACACGTTGGTGTTGATGGTGGTCGCGAATCCGGCGGTGACCAGAATCGGCGCGGTTTCGCCGATCACGCGGGCGATCGCCAGGGTGATGCCGGACGCGATGCCGGAGATCGCCGTCGGGAGGACCACCTTGAGGATGGTCCGCCACTTGCGGACGCCGAGGGCGTAGGCGGCCTCGCGGAGTTCGTTGGGCACGATCTTGAGCATTTCCTCGCTGGAGCGGACCACCACCGGGATCATCAGCACCGACAGTGCGACGGCGGCTACGGCGCCGGTCTTGGTGCCCGGGCCGACCACCGCGAAGAACGCGGCGGCGGCGAACAGGCCGGCGACAATCGAGGGAATGCCGGTCATGACGTCCACGAAGAAGGTGATGGCCCGGGCCAGTGCGCGGTCCTCGCCGTATTCCACGAGGTAGATCGCGGTCAGCAGGCCCACGGGGACCGAGATGAGGGTGGCGAGCACCGTGATCAGCAAGGTGCCCATGAGCGCGTGGTAGATGCCGCCCAGCAGGGGGGCGCCTTCCTCGACCGTCTTGTTGTCGAAGGCGCCGGTGACCCCGTTCATGGAGGTGGTGAGGAACCCGGGATCCAGGAGCCCGGGGAGCCCATTGATCAGCACGGTCCAGATCACCGAGAACAGGGGCAGCAGGGCAACCAGGAAGGCCCCCACAACCAGGCAGGTGGCCAGCTTGTCCTTGGCTTTGCGGGCGCCTTCCACAACAAGGCTCCAGCCCACCAGGCCGGCGGCAAAGAGGATGGCGGAGACGATGCCCCAGCCGAAGGCATTGAAGCCGATCAGCGCGAGGATCGCCGCGCCGAGGATCAAGGCAACGGCCAGGACGATGTACGGCGCGGCCTTGGGCAGTTGGCCCCTGGTCAGCGCCGAGCGCTTGCGTACCGGAGTCAGGGTGGAGGTCATTTAGTTGGCTCCCGAGAATTCTTTGTGCCGGCTGATGATTCCCCGGGCAATCATGTTTACTCCGAGGGTAATGACGAACAGCACCAGGCCCGCGGCGATCAGCGTGTTGACCTTGATCCCGCTGGCCTCGGGGAAGTTCAGGGCGATTTCGGCGGCGATGGTCTGGTTGCCGGTCTGGATCAGGCTGGCGGTCAGGGCTCCGGAGGACAGCACCAGCGCGACGGCCATGGTCTCGCCGAGGGCCCGGCCCAGTCCCAGCATCACGGCGCTGATGATTCCCGGCCGGCCGAACGGCAGCACGGTCATCCGGATCATCTCCCAGCGGGTGGCCCCGAGCGCCAGCGCGGCCTCTTCGTGCAGCTTGGGGGTCTGCAGGAAGATTTCGCGGGTCAGGGAGGTGATGATCGGCAGGACCATGACGGCGAGCACGATTCCGGCCGTCAGGATGGTCTTGCCGGTGGCGGAGGCGGGGCCCTGGAAGATCGGCAGCCAGCCCATGTTCTCGGCCAGCCAGTTGTACGACGGCGAGATTTCCTTGGCCAGGAACGCGACGCCCCAGGCGCCGTAGACCACGGACGGGATGGCGGCGAGGAGGTCAATCACGTAACCCAGGCCGGAGGCGAGCTGGCGCGGCGCGAAGTGCGAAATGAACAGCGCGACTCCGATCGCGATCGGCGTCGCGATCACGAGAGCGATCACCGAGGCGATGAGGGTGCCGATGACGAGCGGCCAGATGTAGGTGAAGAATCCTTCGCCGCCCTGGATCTTGTCCGCCGGAGCCACGAGGGCGGGGAGCGCCTGGATCACGAGAAACAGTGCCACGCCGAAGAGCACGACGAGGATCAAACACCCTGCTGCCAAGGTGGCTGCGGAAAAGACTTTGTCACCGGCGTGGCCTGCGCCCCGGGACTTGGTCAGGGAGGTGGTGGTCACTTCACGGTCCTTCGGTTTGGATGGGATCCGGGCGCCGGGTGCGGAGGCCTCCGCGGCCGGTGCCCGGCAAATCTTGATGTATGGAACAAACGCGTCAGTTCCCTGCTCCATGGCGGCCGCCGGTGACGGCCGCCATGATGCAGGGAACCTTGATCAGGCCCGTGTTTCCACTATGCCCTTTTCCACTTCGCCTCGCGGCGCAGCGTATTCCTAGGCCTTGGCCTTGGCCTTGACGGAGTCGACGGCAGCCATTGCCTTGTCCTGGAGGGTCTTGGACAGCGGCGCCGACTTGGCGGCGTCGGCGGCGGCCTGCTGGCCCGCGTCGGAGGCGGCGTACTTGACGAAGGCCTTGACCAGGTCAGCGGTGGCCTGCGTGTCGTAGGTGGTGCAGACGATGTGGTAGGACACCAGGACGATCGGGTAGGCGCCCGCGGCCGTGGTGGTGCGGTCCAGCTTGATGGCGAGGTCGTTGGCGTTGCGGCCCTCGACCGGCTTGCCCTGGTCGACTGCCTTGGAAGCTGCCTCGGCGGAGATCTTCGTGAAGGAGTCGCCGACCTTGATCTGCGCGGTGCCGAGCTTGCCGCTGACAGCGGAGTCGTCGGCGTAGGTCACGGCGCCGGGGGTGTCGGTGACAGTCTTGACGACGCCGGAGGTGCCCTTGGCGTTCTCGCCCTTCAGGCTGGCGGGCCAGACGCCGGCTGCCTTGTCGGTCCACACGGTGGGGGCTACGGCGGACAGGTAGTCGGTGAAGTTGGTGGTGGTGCCCGAGTCATCGGAGCGGTTCACCGGGGTGACCTTGAGGTCCGGAAGCTGGACGCCCGGGTTCATGGCCGCGATGGCGGGGTCATTCCAGTTGGCGACCTCGCCGCGGAAGATCTTTGCGACGGTGGCGGCGTCGAGCTTCAGGTCCGTGATGCCAGGGACGTTGAAGGCGACGGCGATCGGGGAAATGTAGACCGGAATGTCAATGGCCCCGTCGGGACCACACTTTTCCTTGGAGCTGGCGAGTTCGTCATCCTTGAGGTAGGCATCGGAGCCGGCGAACTGGGCCGAGCCGTCGAGGATCGCCTTGCGTCCGGCGCCGGAACCGTCCGGGGAGTACTGCACAGTTGCGCCCTGGTTCGCGGTAGCGAAGTTGGTCTTCCAGACATCCATGGCTGCGCCCTGGGCGGAAGAACCGATGCCGGTCAGGGTGCCGGTGACCGCGGGACCCGAGGCGGACGGCGCGGCGGTCTGGGCCGTGTTGGTTGCGTTGTCCGAACCGCAGGCGGTCAGCGCAAGTGCGCCGACGGCGATTACAGCGATAGCCGCGTTGCGGCCGAAGCGGAGAGCCTTCACTGAGTTGTACCCCTTCCAGGGCTGTGAGTGCCGGGCCCGGAGAAGGCCCGCAGGGATGCGTACGGGTTTGTACCTTTACCGACCGTAAGTGGCCCAGGTGAAGAGAATTGCGGACCAAAGTGAACGGCCGGTGAACGACGCGGGACTATTGGCTTACATATGCCGGGCCGCCATTGTGTTCTGTGCGTCACAGTCGTATCAGCCGCACAGTGCCCGCGGCCCGTGCCGTGTCCTGCCGTGCCGGCCGTCCCGGCGCAGCAAATAGACTGGAGGGCATGGCCKCCGCGACTGGACTCTCCGCAAGCGCACGATTCCTGCGCGGCCGGGTCCGCACCGGCWTTGTCCGGAGCCGGAACTCCCTGGGCCCGGCCATCCAGATGACCACTTGCGCCGTGGGCGCTTACGCTTTCGCAGAATACGTCCTGGGTCACAGCGGGCCGTTGTTTGCGGCCACGTCATCCCTTATTGCGCTCGGTTTTTCCCGCGACCCCCGGCTGCGCCGCGTCATCGAGGTGGGCTTGGGCTGCACGCTCGGAATCGTGGTCGGAGACCTGCTGCTGCACTGGCTGGGCTCCGGAATCTGGCAGGCCGCCGTCGTGCTCCTTTTCTCCATCCTGCTGGCCAGGTTCCTGGACAGCGGGACGATTTTCACGACGCAACTGGGCCTGCAGTCGGTGCTCGTGGTGCTCCTGCCCGCACCGATCGGGGGCCCGTTCACCCGCAGCATCGACGCCGTGGTGGGCGGAGTGTTCGCGCTGCTGATGACCGTCCTCGTTCCCAAGGATCCGCGGCGTGAACCCCGCAGCGACGTCAAGAAGCTCCTGCACGAGCTCGCCGAGGTGCTGCGGGAATGCGCCTCGGCGCTGAGCTACAGCGATTCCACCCAGGCCTGGCACGCCCTCATCCGGGGCCGGAACTGCCAGCCGCTCGTCGACGCCATGCGCCAGTCGCTGCGTGCCTCCGGCGAAGTGGCAACCTTGGCCCCAGCCTACCGGCGGCACCGGGACGAACTGGACCAGATGGAGCAGTCGCTGGACTACATCGATCTCGCGCTGCGCAACAGCCGGGTCTTTGCGCGCCGACTGACCAGCGCCATCAACCATGCGGCGCTCTCGGACGAGGCCACCCAGAACATCGCCGAGGTCCTGCAGGAGACGGCCGCCGCCGTCGACGAGCTCTCGCTCGGCCTGGCGGAAGTCCACGACGGCGCCCGCCGCGCCCACCTGCGGACAGCACGCTCGGAGCTGCGGGAGATCGCAGGCCGGCTGCATCCGCGGATACTGGACGTCC
Organism: Arthrobacter sp. P1_A5; assembly: GCF_056406825.1. Taxonomy (NCBI): domain Bacteria; kingdom Bacillati; phylum Actinomycetota; class Actinomycetes; order Micrococcales; family Micrococcaceae; genus Arthrobacter; species Arthrobacter sp. P1_A5. The sequence goes on from NZ_JBFTZL010000006.1 coordinate 19,053, forward strand.
AGCGGCTGGAGGGCGAAACGGTGGTCATGTTGTTCCGCCCGCTCATGGTGGACCTGCTCGAGGCCGCCGGGCTGGATTCCAAGGAAGCCCGGGACATCCTGCCCCCGCTGTAGCTGCTGCAGCTGGGGGCACGGGCCTGCTGACCCCGCCGCCGGCGCACTTGTTGTCGCTGGCCCCCGATAGTGTGGACCAATGGCTACGAAGACTTCCCGGGGGCCGAAGGCGCCCGGCTATAAATGCGCCGAATGCGGCTGGACGACGGCCAAGTGGGTGGGCCGCTGCGGCGAGTGCCAGGCGTGGGGCAGCGTGGAGGAGACCGGCACCGCCGTCGCCCGGACGACGGCGGCCACGACGGTCCTGGAACCGGCCCGCCGGATCGCCGACGTCGACGCCACTACCGCCGCGTTCCTGCCCACCGGCGTGGATGAACTCGACCGTGTGCTCGGCGGCGGGCTGGTGCCAGGCGCCGTGATCCTGCTGGCGGGCGAGCCCGGGGTGGGCAAGTCGACGCTGCTGCTGGACGTTGCGGCCAAGTTCGCCCGCACGGCGCAGGACGTCCTCTACATCACCGGCGAGGAATCCGCGGCCCAGGTCAAGCTCCGCGCGGACCGGATCGACGCCGTCGCCGAATCCCTGTACCTGTCTGCCGAAACTGACCTGGGGCAGGCCCTGGGGCAGGTGGAGAAGCTGGAGCCACGCCTGCTGGTGGTGGACTCCGTGCAGACCCTCAGCAGCGCCGACGTCGAGGGCAGCGCCGGCGGCGTGTCCCAGGTGCGCGAGGTGGCGGCGTCCCTGATCGCCGCGGCCAAGCGCCGCAACATGACCACGCTGCTGGTCGGGCACGTGACCAAGGACGGCTCCATCGCCGGGCCCCGGCTGCTGGAACACCTCGTGGACGTCGTCTGCCAGTTCGAAGGCGAACGGCACTCGCGGCTGCGGCTGCTGCGCGCGGTCAAGAACCGCTACGGACCCACCGATGACGTCGGCTGCTTCGATCTGAACGAGGACGGCATCGAGGGCCTCGCCGATCCCAGTGGGCTGTTCGTCTCCCGGACCAAGGAGCCCGTTTCGGGAACCTGCATCACGGTCACGCTGGAGGGCCGCCGGCCGCTGCTGGCCGAGGTGCAGGCGCTGCTCGCCGAGAGTGCCAGCTCCCAGCCCCGCCGCGCCACCAGCGGGCTCGACAGCTCGCGCGTCGCGATGCTGCTGGCCGTCCTGCAGCAGCGCGCCGGCTGCCTGCTGAACAAGGACGACTCGTACGTGGCAACGGTCGGCGGGGTCAAGCTCAGCGAACCCGCCACGGACCTCGCCGTGGCCCTGGCGGTGGCTTCGGCCAAGGCCAGGAAGCCGCTCCCCCAGCGGCTCATAGCCTTCGGCGAGGTGGGCCTGGCGGGCGAAGTCCGCCCGGTGCCCGGCATCAACCAGCGCATCCAGGAGGCGCACCGGCTCGGCTTCACCCATGCCGTGGTACCGGCCAGCCCCAACGGGCACGGACCGGTTCCGGCGGGCTTCTCGGTCCGCGAGGTCGGCCACCTGGCCGAGGCCCTGGGACTGCTGATCAGCTGACGCCGCGGAAGCCGGGTGGTCCGGTGGTCTGGGACCTCGGGATGATGGGCCTTATCGAGGTCCGCTGAGGCTGGAAATGCCCTCTTGCCAAAGATACCCCCCGGGGGTATGTTGGGCGTAGCCGCAGATGACTGAGCATCCGTCAGGAGCACACACCATGGAACACCGGCACAGCAGCCCCGGCGCGGACCAGGGCCTCCGAAACCACAGCCCGGGCGGGACGCCGCACGGCAACCATGCTGTGAGCTCCGCCGCGGACGAGCACACGGTACACACTCACGGCCAGCATGCCGGGCACAGCGTCGCGATGTTCAGGGACAGGTTCTGGCTGTCACTGGCCCTGGCCGTGCCGGTGGTCTTCTTCAGCCCCATGTTCGCGGAACTCCTGGGCTACGCTCCTCCCGCCTTCCCCGGCTCAGCATGGATCCCGCCGGTCTTCGGCACGGCGATCTACCTCTACGGCGGCCGTCCGTTCCTCCAGGGCGGACTCAATGAACTGAAGACGCGAAAACCGGGGATGATGCTGCTGATTGCCATGGCCATCAGCGTCGCCTTTATCGCCTCCTGGGTGACCAGCCTCGGCATCGGCGGTTTCGATCTCGACTTCTGGTGGGAGCTGGCGCTGCTGGTCCCCATCATGCTGCTGGGCCACTGGATCGAGATGCGCGCCCTCGGCTCGGCGCAGGGTGCGCTGGATGCCCTGGCGGCGCTGCTGCCCGACGAAGCGGAACGCGTCACGACCGCCGGCACGGAGACCGTCAGCCTCGCCGAACTCCGTGCCGGGGACACCATCCTGGTCCGCCCCGGCGGCCGGATGCCGGCCGACGGCACCGTCAGCGGCGGGCAGGCCGAATTCGACGAATCCATGATCACGGGCGAATCAAAAACCGTCCTGCGGGCCCCGGGGGATCCCGTGGTGGCCGGCACCATCGCCACTGACAACTCCGTGAGGGTCCGGGTGTCGGCCATCGGCGAGGACACGGCCCTCGCCGGGATCCGGCGCCTCGTGGCCGAGGCACAGGCCTCCTCCTCCCGGGCCCAGGCCCTGGCCGACCGGGCTGCGGCCTTCCTCTTCTACTTCGCGGCCGGCACCGGCGTCCTGACGTTCATCTTCTGGACCCTGATGGGCAGCCTAGGAGACGCGGTCACCCGCACCGTCACTGTCCTGGTCATCGCCTGCCCCCACGCCCTCGGCCTTGCCATCCCGCTCGTCATCGCCATTTCCACCGAGCGCGCCGCCCGGGCGGGCGTCCTGATCAAGAACCGGATGGCGCTGGAGCGCATGCGGACAGTCGATGTCGTGCTGTTCGACAAGACCGGAACCCTGACCAGGGGCGAACCGGAACTCAAGGAAGTCGCCGCCGCAGACGCGGGAACAACCGGCAAAGACGCTGCGCAGGATACGGTGCTGGCACTCGCGGCCGCCGTGGAGGCTGACAGCGAGCATCCCCTGGCTCGCTCAATCGTTGCCGCGGCCCGTGAACGGGGACTGAAGCTTCCGACGGCGGACGGGTTCACGTCGCTGACTGGCCGCGGAGTCCGCGCCACGGTCGACGGCCGCACGGTCCAGGTGGGYGGCCCGGCCCTGCTCCGGGAGCTGGGTCTGCCGGAGCCGTCGGATTTGGCCGCCACGACCGGCGCCTGGCTGGAGCGCGGCGCGGCGGTGCTTCATGTCGTGGACGGCGGCAGGGTCCTGGGTGCTGTCAGCCTCGAGGATGCCGTGCGGCCCGAGTCCCGCCAGGCCGTCCGGGCCCTGCAGGCACGCGGCATCAAGGTGGCCATGGTCACCGGCGACGCCCGGCAGGTGGCGCACGCCGTCGCCGCCGAGCTCGGCATCGACGAAGTGTTCGCCGAGGTACTCCCGGCCGACAAGGACAAGAAAGTGGCGGAGCTCCAGGGCCGCGGGCTGAAGGTGGCCATGGTGGGCGACGGCGTCAACGACTCCCCCGCGCTGGCACGGGCGGAGGTGGGGATCGCGATTGGCGGCGGCACGGATGTGGCCGCGGAATCCGCCGGTGTGGTCCTGGCCGGCAACGATCCGCGGGCTGTGCTGTCAATGCTCGATCTTTCCAGGGCGAGCTACCGGAAGATGTGGCAAAACCTCGTGTGGGCCACCGGATACAACGTCATCTCGGTGCCGCTGGCTGCCGGTGTCCTCGCCTTCGCCGGAATTGTCCTGTCCCCCGCCGCGGGCGCCGTGATGATGTCGGCGTCGACCATTGTGGTTGCCCTGAACGCCCAGTTGCTGCGCAGGCTTAAGCTCAACCCGGCCGCGGTCAGCTGACCTGTTGGAGGCCCCGATGCCGGAAACCACCCGCCGTGAGTCATCATTCGGGAGATCGTATGCCCGGGTGGGTCCGCGGATGGACGCCCGCGGCGCAGCAGAGCACCGCCGCCGGCTCGTGGCGCCGGCGCACGGCTTCGTCATCGAAATCGGGGCGGGCTACGGGGCCACCTTCCCGTTCTACCCTTCCGCGGTGTCCGGTGTGCTGGCCCTCGAACCGGACCCCACGCTCCGTGCGCTGGCCCTCGCCGCCGCCGGCAGGGCGCCTGTGCCCGTCACGGTGAGGGACGGCGTGGCGGAAGCGCTGCCGGCGGCGGATGCCTCGGCCGACGTCGTTGTTTCCAGCTTGGTGCTGTGCAGCGTGCCGGACCCGTCCCTCGCCCTGGCGGAGGTGGTCCGGGTCCTGCGCCCCGGCGGCCTGCTGCTGTTCTACGAACACGTCCGCTCAGCGCACCGCCTGCTGGGGGCCGCCGAAGACCTGCTCACACCGCTGTGGGGCCGGCTGGCAGGCGGATGCCACCCGAACCGTGACACCGCCGCCATGATCGCCGCGGCAGGCCTGAGCGTGCAGGGCATCGAGCGCTTCGGCTTTTCGGTGCTTCCCGGCAATCCGCGGCTGGCCCACGTCCTCGGTGTGGCGGGCAAATCCTGAGCACGTTCCGGCACAACGAAAAGGGGGCGCCTGCCGCGATGGCAGACGCCCCTCTCCTGATTTCACTCCGGCTGAGCCGGCCTGGGTTTGCTAGGCCTTCTTGGGCGGCAGGGCCAGCTTGAAGATCTTCGCCCACGTGGAGCCGACCTGCTTCAGCAGCGGGCCCGTGGTGTACGGCAGTCCGTAGCGCTTGCAGATCTCCTGCACCTTCGGCTGCACTTCCGCATAGCGGTTCGAGGGAAGGTCCGGGAACAGGTGGTGCTCAATCTGGTGCGAGAGGTTGCCGGTCATGAGGTGCATGAACTTGGAGCCGGAGATGTTGGCCGAGCCGATCATCTGCCGCACATACCAGTCACCGCGGGTCTCGCCCTCCACCATTTCCTCGGTGAAGGTGTCAGTGCCTTCGGGGAAGTGGCCGCAGAAGATCACTGCGTGCGCCCACACGTTGCGGACGGCGTTGGCGGTCAGCGTGCCGTAGAGGGCCTGCTTGCCGGAACCGGTCAGCATGGCGACGGCGGGAGTGGCGGCGTAGTCCTTGGTGAACTGCGTCAGTGCCTTGCGGCCGAGGGCCTTCAGGTCCTTGGTCAGGGCTTCCTTGGACTTCCGGCCCTCTTTGTAGTCCACCAGTTCGAGGTCGTAGATCGCGATGCCCCACTCGAAGACCGGTGCCAGCAGCGCGTTGTACAGCGGGTTGCCCAGGTTGAAGGGAGTCCATTTCTGGTCCGGATCCATCCGCAGCAGGTTGTATCCGATGTCGTTGTCCTTGCCGACCACATTTGTCCAGCGGTGGTGGAGATCGTTGTGGGTGTGCTGCCAGGAGCGCGCGGGGGTGACGAAGTCCCATTCCCAGGTGGTGGAGTGGATGTCCGGGTCCCGCATCCAGTCCCACTGCCCGTGCAGGATGTTGTGCCCAAGTTCCATGTTTTCCAGGATCTTGGCGAAGCTCAGCAGCGCGGTGCCGGCGAACCAGGCGGGCTTCTTCTTGCTGACAAGGAGCAGGGCACGGCCGGAGAGCTCCAGGCCGCGCTGGATCTTGATCATGCGGCGGATGTAGGCGGCATCGGCGGACCCGCGCTTGGCGAGGATGTCATCCTTGATGGCGTCGAGTTCGCGCCCCAGCTCCGCCACCTGCTCGTCGGAGAGGTGGGCGGCCGCGGGAGGGCGCAGCAGCGGGCTGCCGGTTTCGGCGAGGGCTCCGGGCCGCGTCTTCGCGACCGTGACGACCTTTGCTGTGTCCGCTGAACCGCTGGTGGCGGGGGTGTCGGCGTCGGAAAGGTCCGGTTTGTTGGAAACAATCGTCATGCGGTGATACTCCTCAGAGGTCGAGGTTAACGGGGCCGGCGGCTGCCGACACGCACGTCTGGATTAGTTGGCCGGGCTCGCCGTGCACTTCGTTGGTGCGCAGGTCACGGACGTGGCCGGCCCGCAGCGGGATGAGGCAGCTGTGGCAGATACCCATCCGGCAGCCGCTGGGCATGAGGATGCCGGCGTCCTCGCCGACATCGAGCAGCGGGGTGTCGCCATCGGCCTCGACTTCACGGTCGGAGGCCTCGAAGGTGACCAGGCCGCCGTCGTGCCCTGCGCCGCCGGCGAGGCTGGTGCTGAAGCGTTCGATGGTCAGGGTGCCCGAGCTGGCCGCGGCCTGCTGGGCGTCCTCCGCTTCGGCCTCCCACAACGCCTCGGCGTCGTTGAGGTACCCTTCCGGACCGCATGCGTAGGCGGCGCGCTGGCGCCAGTCCGGGCAGAGCCGGTCCAGGTCGGCGGCCGAGGTGAAGTCCAGCCGTCCGCTCTCACCAGTGAACCAGTGCGTGACGCGCAGGTTGGGGAACTGGTCGGCGAGCTCGGCGAGTTCTTCACGGAAGATGGTGTCCGCGGCGGTGCGGGCGGTGTGGATCAGGACGACGTCCGAATCCGGGCGGTGCGGAACGAGCGTGCGGATCATCGACATCACCGGGGTGATCCCGCTGCCGGCCGTGAGCATGAGCAGCGGCCGCGGATGCTCGGGAAGGACGAAATCGCCCTGCGGGGGCGCCAGGAACAGGACGTCGCCGGGCTTGGTGCCGCGCACGAGGGCCCCGGACACGGCGCCCATGTCGGTCACGGTGATTGCCGGGTCCTGTCCGGCGGGGGCGCTGAGCGAGTAGGACCGCCAGTGGCGGACACCGTCGAGCTCGACGCCAATACGGGCCCACTGGCCGGCAAGATGTGCTTGCCAGCCGCGGCCGGGACGGAAGAAAATGGTGGCGGAATCGGCCGTTTCTGGAACCACCCTGGTGACCACGCCGCGCAATTGGCGGGCGGAAAACACGGGATTGAACAGCGACAGAATGTCTTCTGGAGCTAGTGGGGTGGTCAGTAGAGATGCGGCGCGCGCCAGCTTACGGAGCCGGATCATTCATCAAGCTTATGTCAGATTGCGCCATACTTCTTCACCCAAGGCATACGATCGACTTGAGAAAACTATCCCGCCGCAACAACTCATCGGACTTTCCATGAACACATCCCCTGCCCGGGAGCCTGCCGACCCCACCCCCGCCTACGATCCTCCCTGGCTGGCCCTGCCGCGGGAGGTCAGCGACATGCTGCGGCCGCGGATGCCCGGCATTGTCGAGGCCATCATCGAGRCCGTCCCGCAGCTCGTCCCGGCGTACGCCAGGCCGATCGAGGGGCGCTTTGGCAGGGGGCTGCGCAGGGGCGTGGCCGCGGCGCTGGACCGCTTCCTGCAACTGCCCGGGACCCGGCTGCCGGCGCTGTCCGAGGAAAGCCGGGAACTGGTGGCCGGGCTGGGCAGCGGCGAGTTCCGGCAGGGGCGGAGCATGGACGCGCTCCTGAGCGCCTACCGGATGGGCGCCCGCGTGACGTTCCGGGAGATGTCCAAAGTCTCAGTGGAACACCATCTGGGCCAGGGCGTCGTGGTGGACCTGGGCGAATCGATCCTCGCGTACATCGATGAGCTGTCGGCGGTCAGCGCCGAGGCCTACGCCTTTGAGCAGTCCGAACGGGCCGGAGCAGTGGACCGGCGGCGCACCGAACTGCTGGACCTGCTCCTGCTAGGCCAGGCCGACGAGGCGGCCCTGCGCCAGACGGCGGCGATGGCGGACTGGTCCCTGCCCCAGCGCATGGCGGTGGTGACGCTGCCGCTGGACCGGGCGGCCGGGCTGCGGCTGCGCCTGGGCCCGGGCACCCTTGTGATTGAGCGCGAGACCGATGTTGTCGCCTTGGTGCCGGCGCGGATGTCGCGCTCCGCCCGGGACGACCTGGACCGTGCCCTGAAGGGGCGCGGCGCTTCCGTGGGACCGGCCGGGGGCTGGGAGAGGGTTCCGGATTCGCTGCGGCTGGCCGTGCTGGCGGCCGCAGCACTGCCTCCGCGGGAGGGACCGGATGATCCCCCGATCTGGGCCGACGAGCACCTGGCGCAGGTGATTCTCGGTGCAGAACCCTCAGCGATCACGGAACTCGCCAACCGCCGGCTCGCGCCGCTGGAAGGGCTCCGGCCCGCACAGCGCGACCGGCTCGCCGAAACCCTGCTCTCCTGGTTGCGCCACTGGGGCCAGCGGGCGCCCGTGGCCGCCGAGCTCGGGATTCACCCGCAGACCGTGGGCTACCGGGCAGCGCAGCTGCGCGAGCTCTTTGGCGACGCCCTCGAGGACCCAACGGCGCGCTTCGAACTCGAACTGGCCCTTCACGCCGGCCGGCGGTAGGCCAGCCCGTCAGGCGGACCGCGGGTTACCCGGCGAGCGCCCGCCGGCTGTGGAGCCGCAACTCCAGGTCGTGCATCACGAGCGCCGCCAGGTCCTCCAGCGCAGCCGTGTCCTCATCGCTGAACTCGCGGGGCTCACGGTCCAGGATGCAGAAGGTGCCCAGGTTGTAGCCGTCCGGAGTGCGCAGCGGCACCCCGGCATAGAACTGCAGGCCGAACTCGCCTGCCACGAGGGGGTTGGCCAGCGTCCGGGGATCGTTGACGGCGTCCTGGACAATCCAGGCATCGCCCTGCAGGACGGCGGAGGCGCACAATCCGGGGTCCCGGCCGATTTCCGTGACATCCGTGCCGTGGTGGGACTTGAACCAGATCCGGTCATGGTCCACAACACTGACAATCGCCACGGGCACCGAGAACATGCGTGCGGCCAGCGCCGCGATCCGGTCAAAGACGCCGTCCGCGGGAGTGTCCAGGATCCGGTACCGCTCGACCGCCTGCATGCGCCCTTCTTCGTCGGTCAACAGCGCGGCCCGGTCCCGGCGGCGGCGTCCTGTGCCGTTGATGACTTCCTGGCGCAGGGCCAGGGACACTTCCCGGGCCGGCGGGCGGGCGGCCGGATCCCTGTCCAGCATGGAGGTCAGCAGGGCCGCCCACATGGGCGCGATGTCTTCAGGGACGTCCGGGTCGTGGAGCAGCCGGGCCAGGGCGGACTGCACCGGCGCGCCGGGATAGGCCATTTTCCCGGTCAGGCCTTCCAGCAGGACCAGCCCCAGCGAATAGACGTCGCTGGCGGGGCCCGCCGGTTCGCCGGCAGCCTGTTCGGGGCTGAGGTAGGCCGGGGTGCCGGAGCTGTCATCGGGGTCGCCGTGGTGGCCTTCGCGGATGGTGATGGCCACGCCGAAGTCACTGAGTTTGGCGCGGGCGCGCCGGTCCTCGACGCTGTAGTCCACGAGCAGGATGTTGGCCGGCTTGACGTCCCGGTGGATGATGCCGTGGTGGTGGATGTGCGCAAGACCGTCGGCGAGATCGTGTCCGATCAGCGCCATGTGGGCCGCCGACAGCGGGCCCTCGGCCGAGCGGCGGCGCAGGTCGGGGCCGCGGACGAGTTCCATCACCAGATAACTGAGCCGGCGGGTCGGGTCACTGAGGTCCGTGCCGGCGTCGAACAATGTCACGAGGGCGTGGTGGGCCATCCCCGCCAGGATCCGCACTTCATCGGCTTGCCTGCGGGTCCGTTCTTCGTCCACTGTCCCGTCGCGGAAGAGTTTGACTGCCACTTCACGCCCCAGGACCTCGTCCGTGGCACGGTACACGCTCGATTGGCTGCCCCGGCCAATGAGTTCTTCGATCCGGTAGCGCCCGCTGAGCAGGAAACCGGGGTCCATGGTTGTCAAAGGTCTACGTGGTCCCTCTAATGGGGCCGCCGCTGGAAGCGGGCGGATCAGTCCAAAGCCGGGACAAATCCCGGCACCCGCATCATAAGCAAGCTTACTTATCATAACGCGGAAACCGGATTCCGGAAGACTTCCGGGGAGTCTTCCGGTCCGCCGCCTAGGCTATTTTGCGGGGTTGTGGGTCCCGATCGGCACCAGGGTGAGGTCAGGGTGGTTCTTTTCAATCCGGCGCAGGGCCCAGACGTCGTTGAACAGGGCCAGGTATTCCCCGTCGGAGCGCAACAGGACTTCGGCGCCGGGGACGTTGGCCAGCGCCGGCATGGCGTCGGCGGTCGAGATCCGGGCCATGGAATACGGGAGCCGCTCCAGCCGCATCGGGGCGCTGAAGTCGTGCGCCATGCGGTCCTCGACCACTTCGAACTGCATGGGGCCGACGGCGGCAAGAACGGGCGCCTGGTCGCCGCGGATGTCGGAGCGGAGCACCTGGATGACGCCCTCGTGCTCGAGTTGTTCGATGCCGCGGCGGAACTGCTTGAACCGGCTCGGGTCCTTGGAGCGCGCCACCTGGAAGTGCTCCGGGGCGAACAGCGGGATCGCCGGGAACTCCACGGGCTGGTCCAGGAACAGGCTGTCCCCCACCCGGAGGGAGGAGGCGTTCACGAGGCCCACCACGTCGCCCGGGAAAGCCTCGTCGATCACCTCGCGTTCGCGGCCGAAGACCTGCTGGGCGTACTTGGTGGCGAAGGATTTCCCCGTCCGGGTCTGGGTGACCACCATGCCGCGCTCGAACATGCCGGAGCAAACACGGATGAAGGCAACGTGGTCGCGGTGGGCCTTGTTCATGCCGGCCTGGACCTTGAAGACGAACCCGGCGAACGGGGCATCCACGGGGCGGGGGTCGCCGTCGACGTCGGGCCGCGGGGCAGCTGGCGGGGCGAAGTCGACGAGGGCGTCGAGGATTTCCTTGACGCCGAAGTTCAGCGCGGCCGAGCTGAAGAGGATCGGCGTCGCCTTGCCGGCGTGGAAGGCCGCGACGTCGAACGCCAGGTTGGATTCGATGACCAGTCCGGCCTCGTCCACGGCGTTGGACCAGTCGTCGCCCTGGCTGGCGGCGGCYTCGTCGGGGGTGAAGTAGTCGGTGAGGGCGATGTTGGCGCCGGCGTTGTTGCGCTTGAACTGCGCGAAGCGGTCGTTGCGCAGGTCCCAGACGCCGCGGAAGTCGCCGGAGATGCCAACGGCCCAGGTCAGCGGCATCGGCTGCAGGCCGGTGCGYTCGGTGATCTCGTCCATSAGSGCCAGGGCGTCCAGGCCGGGCCGGTCCCACTTGTTGATGACAGTGATGATGGGCAGGTTGCGCTGCTTGCAGACCTCGAAGAGCTTCATGGTCTGGGTTTCCAGGCCCTTCGCGGCGTCGACCAGCATGACGGCACAGTCCACGGCCGCGAGCACGCGGTAGGTGTCCTCGGAAAAGTCGGCGTGGCCCGGGGTGTCCAAGAGGTTAATGACGGTGTCCCGGTAGGCGAACTGCAAAGCGGCAGAGCTGATGGAGATGCCGCGGTCCTTTTCCATCTGCATCCAGTCCGAGACCGTCTCCTTGCGGTTGGCCTTTCCGCTGGAGGCGCCGGCCGTGCCGATCACCTTTGCGTGCAGCGCCAGGGCCTCCGTCAGGGTGGATTTGCCGGCGTCGGGGTGCGAAATGACCGCGAAAGTCCGGCGCCGGGCCGCCTGCTTGTGAATCTCCTGGACTCGGGCGGGGCTGAGGACTTCTTGAGACACGATGCTACTTTCGCTGCGGCAGTGGACGGGTCACGGCGCGGAGAGCCCGCGGTACACCCAAGGATCCAAGTTTATCGCAGGCCGCGGACCGCGGACGAAGCTGCGGCCGGACCGCGCATGAAGCTGCGCGGGGCCCGGGCACGAAGCTGCGGCCTTGCGGCGCCAAAATGCCCTCACGGACGGCGCCCGCGCTAGCCCTTCAGGAGGCCCGCGGCGGCACGCCGCAATGGACCACTTTAAGGCTTGCCTGTGCGGAAGTGGCCGTGCTTTACCCCTATCATGGGGAGAGCGGGGAACTGAGTACTTTGATCCTGCCGGGAGACCCTGGAATCCGGCGCACTTGCAGGCTCGTCCCTGCACCTTTGAAGGGAAATCTATGGCTCGGAGCCCTGAAGATGCGCTCAAGGCGACCCTGGCCAGGGTGGCACCGGGCACAGCCCTCCGCGACGGCCTGGAACGCATCCTCCGCGGCCGGACCGGCGCGCTGATCGTGCTGGGCATCGACAGGACCATCGAGTCCATCTGTTCGGGCGGCTTCGAGATCGGCATCGACTTCTCCCCCACCCGGCTGCGGGAACTGGCGAAGATGGACGGCGCCATCGTCTGCGACAAGGATGCCAGCAACATCCTGCGCGCGGCCGTCCAGCTCGTCCCGGACTCGAGCATCGAAACGCAGGAATCGGGCACCAGGCACCGGACCGCGGAACGCGTGGCCATCCAGACGGGCGTCCCGGTCATTTCGGTCAGCCAGTCAATGCAGATCATCGCGCTGTACGTGCACGGGCTGCGCCACGTCCTGGAGGGCTCCGAGAAGGTCCTGGCCCGCGCCAACCAGGCCCTGGCAACCCTGGAACGCTACCGCTCGCGCCTGGACCAGGTCACCAGCTCACTCTCCGCCCTGGAAATCGAGGCCATGGTGACGGTCCGTGACGTAGCGGTCACCCTGCAGCGCCAGGAAATGGTGCGCAGGATCTCCGAGGAAATCTCCCAGTACGTCCTGGAACTGGGCGAGGACGGCCGCCTGCTCTCGCTGCAGCTGGACGAGCTCACCGTCGGCCGCGGCCCGGGCAGCGACGTCATCATCCGGGACTACTCCGGTCCGGCCGCAACAGCGGAGGACATCGACAAAGCGGTCAAGGCCCTCGTCAGCCTGGGCCCGACCGAGCTGATCGACTTGGGCAAGATCGCCGGGATCGTCGGCTTCGCCGGCGGCGAGGCCAACCTCGACGCCGTCGTGCAGCCGCGCGGCTACCGCCTGCTCTCCGGGCTCAAGGCCGTGCCGAAGGCCGTCGCCGACCGGCTCGTCGACCACTTCGGTGGCCTGCAGTTCCTGATGGCGGCAACAATCGATGACCTCATGACCGTCGACGGGATCGGTGACCAGCGTGCCAGGACCGTCAGGGAGGGCCTGAGCCGCATGGCCGAGGCCAGCCTGCTGGACCGCTTCCTCTAACCCCCTCCACAAACCCGTCGGGGGTAGCTGGAGTTATACGGGTCAGCTGAGCTGGAACACGGCCTTGGGGCTGTTCTTGTTCGCCAGCCGGGCGGTGAAGACGTAGTAGGCGCCGCCGGCACCGGGCGTGGCCTCGACGGGCTCGCAGCCCTGCACCGTGCGGTTGCGCTGCCACGGGAAGTTCGCCGTCTCACTCTTGCCCGGAGCAATGGTCTTCATCAGGTCCGCGCTCTCCGCCTGGCAGTCCTTGGAGGAGAAGATCCGGTCCGAGCCGCTGGTGATCATGTACTCCATCTGCGACGTCCCGATGTTGACCTCGCACGGGACCTTGTTGTTGTTGGTCACCGTGAGGCTCAGCAGCGGCTTCTCACCGGCGGCGTAAGCCTGTTTGTCGGTGGCGGCCGTAACGGTGATCAGATTCTGCTCGCAGCCCTCCCCCGATGTGGCCGTGGGTGAGGCCGAAGCCTCCCCGGACGCCGTGGGGCTCCCCGACGCGGAGCCAGCCGGGCTGGCCGCCGGCGACGCTCCTGCCCCGGACGGCTGGGCGCCGGCAGACTGGCCCCCGCCCATGGCATTCGAGACCGCCACAAAGCCGCCGAAGGCCACCGCGATGACGAGCAGCAGGACCACCCCTGCAAACAGCCGGCGGCGGCGGTAGACCCGGCGCAGCGGGGGCCGTCCGGATTTGCGCCCGGATTGCCCCGTGGCCGAACCTTTCGGCCGCGAACCGCCCGTACCTGAAGTGCCTTGCCTGACCATTCTTCTAGCCTAGAGAACCGCGCGGGCTATGGCGCCCGACCACGCCGCGGGACCGGACGCCGTCCCGATCCGTTACCCCGATCTATTACGCTGAATGGATCGAAACTCTAACCCCCACGCCCCCCGTATCCGCCGCGGCACCGCGGGAACCCCTGCCCGCCGGGGCGCCCGGCCGCGCCGGCAATCTCCCAGCCCTCCATGCGGCCCTGGATGACTGGTTCGCGTCCAACGCCAGGGACCTGCCGTGGCGGGCCGCGGACTGCACGCCCTGGGGTGTGCTGGTCAGCGAAGTGATGCTCCAGCAGACGCCGGTGGTCCGGGTCCTGCCGGTCTGGGAAGAGTGGCTGCGCCGCTGGCCGGAACCTGCAGATCTGGCCGGCGAACCCGCCGGGGAGGCCGTCCGGTCCTGGGGCCGGCTGGGATATCCCCGGCGCGCCCTGCGCCTGCATGCTGCCGCCGTCGCCATCAGGGACAGCCACGGCGGGGCCGTCCCCGACACCCATACCGAACTCCTGGACCTGCCGGGCGTGGGCAGCTACACGGCCGCGGCCGTCGCCGCGTTCGCCTACGGACGCCGCGAAACGGTGGTGGACACGAACATCCGCCGGGTCCACGCGCGGCTGGTCACCGGCTCTGCCCTGCCGGCGCARGCCCTGACCGCCGCCGAAATGCGGCTGGCGGCATCGCTGCTCCCGGACCGCCCCGACGCCTCGGTGCGCTGGAACGCCGCCGTCATGGAACTCGGCGCCCTGGTCTGCACTGCTCGGACCCCCAAGTGCGGCCAGTGCCCTGTCCGGGAGTCCTGCGCCTGGCTGGCGGCCGGGGAGCCGGCGCCGACGTACACGCCCAAGGGACAGGCCTGGCACGGCACGGACCGGCAGGTGCGCGGCGCCGTGATGGCCGTCCTGCGGGCAGCCGAGGAGCCCGTGGCGCCGGTCCTGTTCCACCAGGCTCCAGCGGACCTGGGCTTCGAACCGCAGGGCATCGGCATCCCGCTCGCGGCCCTGCACCGGCTCAACGCGGCCCCCGAGCAGCTGGAACGGGCGCTGGCAGGGCTGCTGGGCGACGGCCTCGCCGAACTGCACCAGGGCGGCTTCCGGCTCCCGGGCTGAGGATCTACGCTGGAGCATGCGCAAGCTGGCGGCCGCGGCCGTGCTGGTCCTCACCGCAGTCCTGGCTGTCTCGTGCCGGCCGGAGGCCGCCTGCCCGGCGATCGCCCAGGCGCCCGTTGTGTCGCTCACGGTGGACCGGGAGTACGCCCCGTCAGTGCGGACCATCCACCTGGCCGCCTGCCAGGACGGCCGCTGCAAGGAGGCGGACCTCGAACTGGTTCCCGGGAGCACGGCCGTGGACCAAGGCTGCGAGCCGGGCCCCTACGGCGGCGACGGCGCCTGCTCGGCCACTTCCTCACCCGACGGGACCCTGACCGGAATGCTGATGATGGAGACGCTGAGCGCCAGCCGGATCGAGGTGACGGCCACGGGCACGGACACCGCCGGGAACCCTCTGCCGGCCCGGACCGCGGCGTTCACGCCCAGGTCGGCGCACCCGTTTGGTGAGCAGTGCGGAACCTTCATCACCGCCAGCGTCGTGCTCGACGCGGCCGGCCTCCGCCAGGCACCCTAGCGCTTACGGCTCACCGAACCCCGAGCCGACCAGGCGTTCCAGGTAGTCGACCGCCTTGGCGGCGTCCGGGCCGCTGGCCTCCACGTGCAGGACGGTTCCCTTGCTGGCGGCGAGCATCATGAGTTCGGTCATGGAGGCGCCATCGGCGCCGTTCACGGTCACCTCGGCGTCCATGGCGGACAGGCCTCCGGCGATCTTCGCTGCCGGCCGGGCATGCATGCCGGTCTGGTTGACGAGTTCAAAGTCCCCGGTGGCGTCCGGCGGCTGCTGGTGCACATGCCCCGCCTCCGCGGGATGGGCCGGGGGCCGGTAGACGGCCTCGGCCGCGTCCTTCACCGCCGCCGCTTCGGCCCCTGCCTGGGCAGCCACCGCGGCCGCGACGAGTCCTTCGACGATGGGCGCGTCAGCAATCAGCACCGAGCCCGGGTCGGCTGCAAACTCCGCAGCGGACTCGGCCGTCATCACCGCGGAGCCGAGGTCGGCGAGCACCACCACACCGTCACCGGCAGCCTGCTCCAGGGCCGCCATGACCTTGTCCAGGCTCGTGCCGATGCGGCCGTCGTCGGTGCCGCCGGCGGGCAGGATCAGGACGTCGGGAGCCATCTGCGCGGCGAGTTCGACGGCGCCGTCCGCGATCTTGGAGCTGTGCGAGACGACCACCAGCCGGACTGTCATTCGGCCGCTCCGGCCGCGGCGCGCAGAATCAGGGCGCTGGAGACCGCTCCGGGGTCGCGGTGGCCGATGCTGCGCTCCCCCAGGTAGCTGGCCCGGCCCTTGCGGGCGAGCATCGGATCCGTGGACACGGCGCCGGCTTCGGCGGCCTCCGCCGCGGCTAGCAGCACCTTCCTGACATCGCCGTCGCCGTCGCCAGCTGCTGCGGCGGCCGCCTCGATCGCGGGCGTCCAGGCGTCCACCATGGTCTTGTCGCCGGATTCGGCCTTGCCGCGGGCGACGATCCCGTCGCGGGCGGCCTGCAGCGCGGCAGCGAGGGTGGCGGCGTCGACGTCGGAGGCCTCACCCAGGGC
The DNA here is from genome assembly GCF_056406825.1 of Arthrobacter sp. P1_A5. NCBI lineage: Bacteria > Bacillati > Actinomycetota > Actinomycetes > Micrococcales > Micrococcaceae > Arthrobacter > Arthrobacter sp. P1_A5. The sequence continues at coordinate 35,288 of NZ_JBFTZL010000006.1, forward strand.
CGTGGCGGCCCGCAGGAACGCCGTGCCGTACAGCGRGCCGGCCGCCCCGCCGACCTTGGACATCAGCGTCATGGCCGTCAGTTTCAGGGCCGCGGCCGGGGTTTCGGGCGGCGTCTCGGCAAGTTTGTCCATCACGGCCTTGAAGCCGCGGTCCATGTTCTCGCCGTGGTCCGAGTCCCCGATGGGCCGGTCCAGCTCGATCAGTTCCACCCGGTGCTCCGCCATGGCCTGCGCCGAAAGCGTCAGCCACCGCACCGCCCAGCCGACGTCCAAGCCCACGGTCAGACGCCCCAGCGAAGGGCCGGAGTGTGCACCGGAGCGTCCCAGAGTGTTGTCATCTCGTCATCGAGGCGCAGGACAGTGATGGAGCAGCCCTGCATTTCGAGGGACGTGATGTAGTTGCCCACCAGGGAGCGGGCCACGGTGACGCCCTGCTCGGCCAGTTTCTGCGCGGCCCTGCGGTAGACGATGTACAGCTCGCTTTGCGGGGTGCCGCCCATGCCGTTGACGAACAGGAGCACCTGGTCCCCGGAAGCAAGGCCGAGGTCGCTGACCACCGGATCCAGGAGCCGGTCGGTGATGCCGTCGGCGTTTTCCATCGGGATGCGGTGCCGTCCCGGTTCGCCGTGGATGCCGATGCCGATCTCGATCTCGTTTTCCTCGAGCTCAAAACTGGGCACCCCGGCATGCGGAACGGTGCAGGCAGACAACGCCACGCCCATGCTGCGCACGTTCTGGTTGACGCGGTCACCGATCGCGGCGACGGCGTCCAGGTTGTCACCGCGCTCGGCGGCCGCACCGGCGATTTTCTCGACCAGGACGGTGCCGCCGACGCCCCGGCGCCCGGCCGTGTACAGCGAATCCTGCACTGCGACGTCGTCGTTGACGAGCACGGTGCGGATCTCGACGCCTTCGGCCTGCGCGAGTTCGGCGGCGGTTTCGAAGTTCAGGACGTCACCGGTGTAGTTCTTCACGATGTGCACGACGCCGGCGCCGGAGCTTACGGCCAGCGTGGCCGGCAGGATCTGGTCCGGAGTGGGAGAGGTGAACACGGCGCCCGGGACGGCGGCGTCGAGCATGCCCAGGCCCACGTACCCGCCGTGCAGCGGTTCGTGTCCGCTGCCGCCGCCGGAGACGAGCCCGACTTTCCCTGCGACGGGAGCGTCCTTGCGCACGATGTATTTCGGGTCCGGGAAGACGGTCACGAGGTCGGCGTGAGCAAGCCCGAACCCCTCCACTGACTCGTCGACCACGGCTTTGGGATCATTGATGAGTTTCTTCATGGCGGTGCTCCCTGGATGGTGTCCTGGCTGCTTGCTTAGACCCTACTACCGGGGCACGGCCGGCGGTAGGCTCCCCGTTCCCCCGGCCCGGGCTCCCTGGCGGGCTGCGAATCCCGGGGCGGCGGGGTTGTGGCCGCGCGTTCCGAACCCCCGCGCTTCAGGCCTGTTGGTCAGCCCACRCCGGAGAATGCGGCCAGGCATCGACGCCCAGCCATGAGAACGGCGGCGCGGCGAGCCGGCCCTTGCGGGCGCGGGACGTGGCCGGCGGTCCCGATGCGGCAGATACTGTCTCGGCGGTTTGCCCCGTCACGGGCGCGCCGGTGCCGGGCGAGGAGTGGTTGGCGGGTTCGGGCGGCAGCGCTTCCAGCGGCTGGTCCGGCGGCCCTGCCGGAGCGCTGGCGATTGAGCTGTGGATTGCGGAGAGATCGGGAAAAATCACGGCTTTGTGCAATTTTTTGCCTCCGGAAGTATGGCGGCCCACCCCCTGGGCCGGCATCAGTTTATCCACCAAATTTACTGAAGGGAAGCCCTGCGTGGACGTCGAGTTCCTGGCGGCTGCCGGCGCCGGCCTGGAGCCACTTTCGCTGGCCGGGGCGCCGCCTTCGCTGGCCGGCGAACAGCCGCGCGCAGCCGCAACCCGGCGGCGGCTACAGCTCCTTGATCATCCTGGTGTTGCCCAGCGTGTTCGGTTTGACCCGCGCCAGGTCCAGGAACTCGGCCACGCCTTCGTCGTGCGAGCGCAGGAGCTCGGAATACACCACGGGGTCGACGGCGGTCTGGTCAGCCATGACTTCAAAGCCGTGCTTTTTGAAGAACTCCACTTCGAACGTCAGGCAGAAGACCCGGGAGACTCCCAGTGCGCGGGCATCCTCCAGCAGGCGCTCCACCAGCGCGTGGCCCACGCCTTTGCCGCGCCAGGCGTCCGAGGCCGCGAGGGTGCGGACCTCCGCGAGGTCCTCCCACATGACGTGCAGCGCCCCGCAGCCGATCACCCCGCCGTCTTCGGATTCGGCGATCCGGAACTCCTGCAGGCTTTCGTAGTAGGCCACGGTTTCCTTGGCCATGAGGATCCGCTGGTCGGCCAGCGGCGCCACGAGGGTCTTGATGGCGCCAACGTCGTCGGTGCGGGCGGGGCGGATGCGGATCGTCTCAGTCGCGGTCTCAGTCACGGTCTCAGTCACAGCCCAATCTTACGGGTGCCCCGGGCCCGGCCGGCTCTCTGCCGGCACGGGCCCGGTCCGTCAGAGACCGAGTTCGTCGGGGACGGGAACGTCCTTGTCCAGCAGGTTCCTAGCCAGGAAGTGCTCCACGACGCCGTACCAGACCTTGGCGTGCTGCGGCTGCAGGATCCAGTGGTTCTCGTCCGGGAAATACAGGAAACGGTGGTCCGTTTCGCCGTTTCCGTCTGCCGCCAGCTGCGACTTGGCGAGCAGTTCGTACCAGAGCCGGAGTCCCTCGCCGATCGGCACGCGGTAGTCCTTGTCGCCATGGATGACCAGCATGGGAGTGCGGATGTTCTCCACGTGCAGGTGCGGGGAGTTCTCCAGCGCCATCTCGGCCGTCATCTCCTTGAGCCAGTACTGCGCGGCGTCGGTGGTGGGGCCGAACTGGTCCAGGGCCCAGAGGCTGGCGTGCGTGACGATTGCCTTGAAGCGGTCCGTCTGCCCGGCCACCCAGTTGGCCATGTACCCGCCGAACGAGCCGCCCATGGCGGCCGTGCGCGTCTGGTCGATGTCGGGGCGCTGCACGACGGCGTCGGTGATGGCCATCAGGTCGGTGAACGGAGCCTTGCCCCATTCCCCCCAGCCACGCTGGATGTGGTCCTGGCCGTAGCCGGTGGAGAGGGCGGGGTCCGGGAGCAGCACCGCGTAGCCGCGCGCCACCAGCAGCCACGGGTTCCAGCGCCAGGTCCAGGCGTTCCAGGATCCCAGCGGGCCGCCATGGATCCAGAGCAGCAGCGGGGCCGGGGCCGCGGCGGACGCGCCCTCGGGCAGGGCCAGGTACGCGGGCACACGGGCCCCGTCGGCCGCCGTCGTCTCCACGCGCTCCAGCGTGCCCGTGAAGCGGGGGCGTTCCGCGGGCGCGGGCAGGCGGACGACGTCACCGGAGGCGAGGTCGATCCGTACAGGTTCGGCGGGGAATTCGTAGGAGCTGCGCATGGCGTAGGCGCTGCGTCCGTCCGGTGCGACAACGACGTCGGTGTACGCCGCGGCGTCGGCCGTCAGGCGTAGCACTTGGGCCGCCCCGCCCGGGTCTCCGGCCACACCGATCCGGAATACCGGCGATGCGCCGTCCTCGTCGGCGATGACCAGCAGGGCCGATCCGTCCGGCAGCCATGCGGCAGGGCGGGCCCAGCGGTCCCAGTCATGGGCGAGCGGCGTCAGGGCGCCGTCCCCGGCCGCCGGGCCGGCGACGTCGAGGAGGTGCAGCAAGACCCGCGGGGCTGCCAGCGGCGTGGTGTCGCTTTCGCTGACCACCACCAGGCTCCGGCCGTCCGGACTGACCGGGCCCGGGAAGTAGCTCTGGCCTTCCGTGTCCAGAAGGACCGTGCGGGTGCCGGTGGCGACGTCGATGGCGACCAGGACGGAACGTGAATCGGCATTGGCGAGGGGCTTGGCGAAGCTGCTGTAAATCGTCGTGCCGTCCGGGCTGAGCACCGATTCGGCGTCCCTGAGCCGCATGCCGGCGTCGGGCGTCAGGTTGCGCAGCTTCAGCGGCGGCGCGGCGTCGACGGTGGCCGGCTTTCCGGCCTCCAACGGGTCTCCGGGTTCGACGGCGAACAGCCGCGGCTGCGCCGGGCCCAGGTCCGCATCCCAGTAGCGGACAGGGTATCCGCTGTGCAGGATGGCCGCGACCTTGTTGTCCTTGCGCGCTTTCCGGCGTTCCTCGTCATTGTCCTCGTCCGTGGAACCGGCCAGGACCGAGGCCGCGACCACCACGGTGTCGGCGTCCTTGGCGGCGTGGACCCCGCCGATTCCGCCGGCCCGGGACAAGGCCACCCGGGCTTCGCCGCCGTCGGACGGCAGGATCCAGAGGGCGTTCACCGGGTCTGCCTCGGGGCTCTCCGGATCGGGACGGGCCGAGGTGAAGTACAGGTCGCCGTTGGCGGCAAACACCGCACCGGCCTCCCCTTTGGCGCTGCGTGTGATCCGGCGGGCCTGTTTGGCCCCGCCCGGATCCACCTCCCACAGCGCGGTGCAGTATTCGGTGCCTTTCGCGCCGAGGGTCGCCACGGTGGTCACCAGCCGGGCGCCGTCCGGGCTCAGCGTCAAACCGCTCACTCTGGGGATCGCGAGGTAGTGGTCCAGATCGTGGAAGGGGGTCTCGGGTTGTTCGCTCAGGGTCTCTGAGTCCTTAGCAGCCATGCACCGATTCAACACCGTATGTGGTATCGATCACAAAACGTTCACTAAGAGTGAAACACTGCTTTCAGACACGGCTCCCCTATCATGCGGGACGGGCCCTGGCACTTCAGCACGGCCACCGTTCGCCGAAGATGGCCACTAAGCCAGCTCCCATAGCGGCCATCTCCGGCAAATGCTTCACGACGGCGGGCAACGCAAAGGCCCCGCCGTCCCTTTCGGGGCAGCGGGGCCGTTGTTGATGGTGCTTAGACGCTCGGAGCGATCTCCGGGATGCGCGGCTTGGCGTTGCCGGCGAAGGTGAACTTCGCGTCGTCGCCTTCGCCTTCCACGTCCACCACCACGATGTCGCCGGAGTGCAGTTCGCCGAAGAGGATCTTCTCGGAGAGCTGGTCCTCGATCTCGCGCTGGATGGTGCGGCGCAGCGGCCGGGCACCCATGGCGGGGTCATAGCCGCGGGTCGCCAGGAGAACCTTGGCCGCGGACGTGAGCTCGATGCCCATGTCCTTGTCCTTGAGGCGCTTCTCCAGGCGGGCGACGAACATGTCCACGATCTCGATGATCTCGTCCTGGGTCAGCTGCGGGAAGACCACAACATCGTCAACACGGTTCAGGAACTCGGGGCGGAAGTGCTGCTTGAGCTCTTCCGTGACCCGGGCCCGCATCCGGTTGTAGCCGGTCTGCGTGTCCGTGCCGGACTGGAAGCCGGTGGCAACGCTCTTGGAGATGTCCCGGGTGCCGAGGTTCGTGGTCATGATGATCACGGTGTTCTTGAAGTCCACCACGCGGCCCTGGGAGTCGGTCAGGCGGCCGTCTTCCAGGATCTGCAGGAGCGAGTTGAAGAGATCGGCGTGCGCCTTCTCCACTTCATCGAACAGGACCACGGAGAACGGACGACGGCGGACCTTCTCGGTCAGCTGGCCGCCTTCCTCGTAGCCCACGTAGCCCGGAGGGGCACCGAAGAGCCGCGACACCGTGTGCTTCTCCGAGTACTCGGACATGTCCAGGGTGATCAGGGCGTCTTCCTCGCCGAACAGGAACTCGGCGAGGGCCTTGGCCAGTTCGGTCTTGCCGACGCCGGTGGGGCCGGCGAAGATGAACGAGCCGCCCGGACGCTTGGGGTCCTTGAGGCCTGCTCGGGTGCGCCGGATCGCCTGGGACAAGGCCTTGATGGCCTCGTTCTGGCCGACCACGCGCTTGTGGAGTTCGTCTTCCATCTTCAGCAGGCGCGAGGACTCTTCCTCGGTCAGCTTGAAGACCGGGATGCCGGTGGAGTTCGCCAGCACCTCGGCGATGAGGTCTTCATCAACTTCGGAGATGTCGTCCATGCCGCCGGTCTTCCACTGGCGTTCCTTTTCGGCGCGCTCGGCAATGAGCTTCTGCTCCTTGTCGCGCAGCGAAGCGGCGCCTTCGAAGTCCTGCGCGTCGATCGCGGATTCCTTCTCCAGCTTCATGGCGGCGATCTTCTCGTCCATGATCTTGAGCTCCGGCGGGGCAGTCATGCGGCGGATGCGGAGCCGTGCACCGGCCTCGTCGATCAGGTCGATTGCCTTGTCCGGCAGGAAGCGGTCCGAGATGTAGCGCTCGGAAAGGGCCGCCGCCGAGGCGAGGGCGCCGTCGGTGATGGTGACGCGGTGGTGTGCCTCGTACCGGTCGCGGAGGCCCTTGAGGATCTCGATCGCGTGCGCGACGGAGGGTTCCTTGACCTGGATCGGCTGGAAGCGGCGCTCCAGCGCGGCATCCTTCTCGATGTGCTTGCGGTACTCGTCCAGCGTGGTGGCACCGATGGTCTGGAGCTCGCCGCGGGCCAGCATGGGCTTCAGGATCGAGGCCGCATCGATGGCACCTTCGGCGGCACCGGCGCCCACCAGGGTGTGGATCTCATCGATGAACAGGATGATGTCGCCGCGCGTGCGGATCTCCTTGAGGACCTTCTTCAGGCGCTCTTCGAAGTCGCCGCGGTAGCGGGAACCGGCCACGAGGGACCCGAGGTCCAAGGTGTACAGCTGCTTGTCCTTGATGGTCTCCGGGACATCGCCGCGGACGATCGCCTGGGCCAGGCCCTCGACGACGGCGGTCTTGCCGACGCCGGGCTCACCRATCAGCACAGGGTTGTTCTTGGTGCGGCGGGAAAGGACCTGCATGACGCGTTCCATTTCCTGCTCGCGGCCGATCACAGGGTCCAGTTTGTTCTCGCGGGCCGCCTGGGTCAGGTTGCGGCCGAACTGGTCAAGGACAACGGACCCGGCCGGGGTCCCCTCAGCCTGTCCGGGGCCTACACCGGCGCCCGTGGCTTCCTTGCCCTGGTAACCCGAGAGCAGCTGGATAACCTGCGACCGGACCCGGTTCAGGTCTGCGCCGAGCTTAACGAGCACCTGGGCGGCAACGCCTTCGCCCTCCCGGATAAGGCCGAGGAGGATGTGCTCGGTACCAATGTAGTTATGGCCCAGCTGCAGCGCCTCGCGCAGCGAGAGCTCCAGGACCTTCTTGGCGCGGGGGGTAAAGGGGATGTGGCCGGAGGGCGCCTGCTGGCCCTGGCCGATGATCTCCTGGACCTGCTCGCGGACACCGTCGAGCGAAATGCTCAAGGATTCAAGGGCTTTGGCGGCAACACCTTCACCCTCATGGATCAGACCCAAGAGGATGTGTTCGGTACCAATGTAATTGTGGTTCAGCATGCGTGCCTCTTCTTGGGCAAGCACAACTACGCGACGGGCACGGTCCGTAAATCGCTCAAACATTTCGCCACACTCCTAGCTACGACGTACTTTGATGCTACGTGGCCGGGTTCCAGATTTGGGGCTTGTTCGCCACAGGGGAAACCGGAGGGTTGCGCAACCGCGCCCGGACCGGGTCCCCCGGCCAGGGGCAAGAACCGCCCGGAACCCCTCCGGACCGGCGCATTCTGCCCATCCGGAAAGGCGAAACCGGCCGCTAAGCGGGCCGTTCCGGCCGCGCGGACGGGCGCACCGCCGGAAGGGTGGACGTTGCAATGCCGGACGGGCGCCGACGGCATGGCAAAGGTTCCCGAATTGCCGAAGATGGCCGCTAAGCCTGGACCCATTGCGGCCATCTTCGGCAAATGGTTCACCTCGTGCGGGACATCTGCCTGGAAATGCTGCCGGGGAGGAACACGGGCGGCGGAGTCTGTTCATCGCCGGACGGGCGGGCCGATCTGCTGGACGGGCGCCCCGACGCCGGCATGGCAATGCCCCCGTCAGATAACGGGGGCATTGGCATTTGACAGACGGTCGATTACGACGCCACGAAACGTGATTGCGGCTGGATACTGCGCCCTCATGCCGGGCCCCGCACTGCACCCTGACGCGGGTCCCTGCTAGGAATTAGCCTTTTGGTAAGCTTCCTGAATTTCAGCCTGGATGCGCCCGCGGCTGTTTACCGCATAGCCGTTGTCCCGTGCCCACTGGCGGATCTGGGCAGAGTCCTGATTCCGTCCGCTGGAAATTTTCGTGCGCGTGGCGCGTCCGCTTGACGTTTTGCGCGCGTGCGTCACAAATCGGTCCACCGCGGAGCGCAGTTCTGATGCATTGCTTGACGACAGGTCTATTTCGTAGCTGACGCCGTCAAGGCCAAACCGGACAGTTTCGTCCGCGGATCCCCCATCCAGATCATCAACGAGGATGATTTTTACTTTCTGTGCCATAAAGGACTCTCTTTCCAAAGATCGAGCGTTAAGAAAAGCAGGATGTATCTGGAATAAGTATCCTCCGCGTTACAGCAGGGAGTCAAAGCGCAAAACTCTGTCCAAAGGAAAACCGAAGGCGGCAATAGGGAACTATTACTTCTTTCGGGTAATTAGCTTCCCAGGGTCCCGGATTCCGGTCCTTTGGCCCTAGTTTCGGCTTCGGCATGGGCGCGGGCTTCTGCCTGCCGCTCTGATTTGTCGGCATTGAATATGGATTTCATGGCAAACCAGAAAAGCAGGCCCACCACGATGGGGGGCAGCAATACGGCGATATAGTCCATGCTCAGTGTCCTTCGGGCTTCAACAGGGGGAAGAGGATCGTTTCGCGGATGCCGGATCCGGTGAACAGCATCACGAGCCGGTCGATGCCGAGGCCGATCCCGCCCATGGGCGGCGCGCCGTACTCGAGCGCACGGAGGAAGTCTTCGTCCAGCTGCATTGCCTCCACGTCACCCGCGGCGGAACGGCGGGACTGTTCGGTGAGGCGTTCGCGCTGGATGACCGGGTCGATCAGTTCGGAGAAGGCCGTGCCCCGCTCCATGCCGCCGATGATGAGGTCCCAGGCCTCAATCAGGCGGCCGTCTTCGCGGTGCTGGCGGGCCAGCGGCTGCGCGGACGGCGGATAGTCGTAGACGAACGTGGGGTTGAGCAACGTCGGCTCCACCAGTTCGCCGAAGAGTTCGACGACGAGCTTCTCGGCTTCCCAGGCGGCGTCGACCTTGACCTCGTGCTTGGCAGCCAGCTCAAGCAGCTCGGCAACCGGGGTATCGGGGGTTACTTCCTGGCCCACGAAGTCGGACAGTCCGGGGTAGACAGCCAGCCAGGTCCATTCGCCGTCGAGGTTGATCTCCCCGGCTTCGGTCTGCAGCACGCGGCCCACACCGGCGGCGTCGGCGGCGTCCAGGATGATCTCCTTGATCCGGTCCGCCATGACGAACTGGTCCGCCCACGCCTCGTAGGACTCCAAAGTGGTGAACTCGGGGCTGTGCGTGGAGTCCACGCCCTCGTTGCGGAAGACCCGGCCCATGTCGTAGACGCGGTCGATCCCGCCGACCACCGTGCGCTTGAGGTAGAGCTCGGTAGCGATGCGCAGCGTCATCTTCTGGTCGAAGGCGTTCATGTGCGTCTCGAAGGGACGGGCCGTGGCGCCGCCGTGAACCAGCTGCAGCATGGGGGTTTCCACCTCAACGTAGCCCTGGCGGTGCAGGGTTTCGCGGATGGAGCGGGTGATCGCGGCGCGGGTGTACACCATCTCGCGGGCTTCGTCGCGGACAATGAGGTCCACGTAGCGCTGGCGGACACGCGTTTCTTCGTTCAGCCCGGCGTGCAGCACGGGCAGCGGGCGCAGCGCCTTCGAGGCCATGGTCCAGGAATCCGCCATGACGGAGAGTTCGCCGCGGCGTGAGGAAATGACCTCGCCCTTGATGAAGACGTGATCGCCGAGGTCCACGAGGGACTTCCACTCCGCGAGCGCCTCCTCACCGATGTTGGCCAGGCTCAGCATGACCTGCAGCCGCACGGCTTTGCCGTCCAGGCCGCCCTCCTGGAGGGTGGCGAAGCAGAGTTTGCCCGTGTTGCGGATGAAGACGATGCGGCCGGTCACGCCAACGGCATCGCCGGTGGTTTCATCGGCCTGCAGGTAGGCGTATTTCTCCCGGATTTCCGTGAGCGAGTGCGTGCGTTCGACACCCACCGGATATGCCTCGACRCCGCGTTCGATCAGCTTGGCGCGCTTCTCCATGCGGATGCGGGTCTGTTCGCTGGCATCATGCGGCTCGGCGGCGGTGTTCGGGGTGGGGGTGTTTTGGGAAGTCACAATCCCCAAGTTTACCGTCGATTTGCGTCCGGGAAGGTCCCGGCCCGGTTCTGCCCGGGCGGCGGCCAGGGGGACGGGGTGCGGGAATAGACTCGAAGTTGTGGAGACATGGACAGTGAGGACCGACGACGGCAAGGGACACCTTGAGCTGCACACCATCCGCCCGGCGGGGCACGCACCGGGCAGAACAACCGCGTCCGACGCCGCCGTGGCGTCCCGCGGCGAAGGATCCGGCGTCGTCGTCGTGCACGGGACCCTGATCACCGATGCGCTCTACCGGTCCTTTGCCCGAAAACTTTGCCGGCTGCTGGACCAGCCGGTGCACTGCTACAACCGCCGCGGACGCGCCGGTTCCTCGCACCAGCCTGCCGACTATTCCGCCGCCACCGAGGTGGCCGACCTGGCAACCGTGCTCCGCGAGACCGGCGCCAGCGACGTCGTGGCCCACAGCTATGGCGGGTTCGTGGCCCTCGAGGCCGCCCGGCGCCTGCCGATCCGCAGGATGGTGACTTACGACGCCGCCGTGAGCCTCTCCGGGAACCTCACCCAGCGCTGGCGGCCCGAACTGGAAAGGTCCGTGGCTGCCGGCGAACTCGACCACGCCTGGGCGCATTTGGTGCAAGGCCTGGAGACGGCCGGCCCGGTGTCCATGCTGCCCCTGGGCGCACTGCGCATGCTCAGCATCCTCTCGGCCCGGACCAGGCTCGGCGCCGAAATGCGGCAACTGCTGCCCACGGCCGTCGCCGAGATGCGCGCCGTACTGGATGCCGACGCCGAACTCGAGGATTTTGCCGCCATCACCACCCCCACCCTCATGCTCAGCGGCGGCTGGAGCCCCGGCTACTTCGCCGACACGAGCCACCAGCTTGCCGACGCCGTCCCCGCGGTCAGCTTCGCCGTGGTCCCCGGGCAGCTCCACGAAGGCCCCATCCGGCCGGGAAGCCGGCTGGCCCTCCGCACGGCCCGGTTCCTCCACGGCGGACCCGGAGCTGCGACTCCGCCGCCCGTCAGCCTGGCCGGCAGCCTTGCAGCCGCGGGCGTGCCGGCCCGGTGGCGGCGCAGTGGGCCCGGCCGCTGAGGGCTGCGACGCGACCGACCGCTAGAATCGGGGGCGACCCTTTCGAAAGGACCCCCTTGGCCAAGCTCTACTTCCGCTACGGCGCCATGAACTCCGGCAAATCTACGGGGCTTCTGCAGGCCGCCTTCAACTATGAGGAACGCGGCCAGCGGGTCCTGCTGGCCAAGCCGGACGTGGACACCAAGGGCGACTCCGACGTCGTGTCCCGCCTGGGCATGACCCGTTCGGTGGACTTCCTGATCCCCGCCGGCGCGTCGGCCCGCGACCTGTTCACCGCCCAGGCCCACGGCGACGATCCCGACGCCCTCCTGCAGCACGTGGACACCCCGCCGGTGGCCTGCCTGCTGGTGGACGAGGCCCAGTTCCTGGAACCGGAGCAGGTGGACGACCTCTTCCGCATCGCGGTCCTGGACAACGTCCCCGTCCTCGCCTACGGTATCCGCACCGATTTCCGGACCCGCGCGTTCCCCGGTTCCCTGCGCCTGCTGGAGATCGCGCACACCCTCGAAGAGCTCAAGACCATCTGCCGCTGCGGACGGAAGGCCATCTTCAACACGCGCCGGATCGGGGACCATGTGGTGTTCGACGGGAACCAGGTTGCGATCGACGGCCAGGACGTCTGGTACGAGTCGCTCTGCGGCGCCTGCTACCTCGAGGTCTCCGGCGGCCGGCTGGGCAACTAGCGCGGGGCGATCATGCAGCGCCGCTGCGACGGGACCACAACTGAACTGCGGTCACAGTGGATTGCGGTCATAGTGGACTGCGCCGTGCTGGACCGGTGCCGTAGTGCACCGCGGCTTACTGCACTGGGGCGTGGCCTCGGCTAGGCTCGGAGCATGACCCGCGAGAACATCAGAACCCCCAACGGCGGAACGATCGAGCTTTTGAGCACGGGCGCCGAGCTCGCCTCGGCGGGTTCGGGCATCGTCGTCGTGCCGGCCTCGATGGTGACGGCCGCCGACTACACCCGTTTCGCGCAGAAACTCAGCGCATCACTGGGACGGCCGGTGCACACCTTCAACCGTCGCGGCCGCGGCTCGTCCTCCCCGCAGCCTGAGGATTACACCCTCGACGTGGACATCCACGACCTCGACGCCGTCATGAAGCACACCGCCAGCACGGACGTCTTCGGCCACAGCTTCGGCGGGGCAGTGGCCCTGCACGCGGCCCGCACCCTGCCGGTGGAACGGCTGGCCGTGTACGACCCCGCCGTGTCCGTCAACCACAGCGTCACGGCGGACTGGACGCCCGAATACGAGCGGGCGACCGCAGCCGGCGACGACGACCGCGCCCTCGCCGTCCTGCTCAAGGGCCTGGAGACCGGCAGCGCCCTCTCCCGGATGCCGCTGTCCATGCTGACGCTGGCGAACAAGCTCTCGGCGGGCACCCCGATCGGCAAGCAGCTGCGCGACCTCATGCAGACCGGCGTCCGCGAGATCAAGGCGATCATCGCCGCGGACATGCCGGCCGAACCCTTCCTGGAACTGCCGCTGGAAACGCTGATCATCGTGGGCGAGAAGAGTCCGGCCTATTTCGGGGTGGCCTGCGCCCAGATCCACGATGTCCTCTCCGGCTCCAGCTATACGATCCTGCCGGGCATGGGCCACGACGGTGTCAACAAGGCGCCGGACAAGCTGATCGCCGAGCTGAGCGCGTTTTACGCAGGCTAACCCGCACCACGCAACGCCCTATCAAGCAACGCTGGGTCAAATGGCGCCCATTCCGGAGGTCCGGACCGGCGCTAAGTCACCCCGCGACGCTTCTATGTCTGTCAAGCGGCTGGAATCGGGTGCTGGCGCGGACCATAGCGGGGCGGCTTTGGTGACCGGCCAGCTTMCCCTCTCCCCCCGACGCTTCTGTGCCTGCTGGCGGAGCAGCGCGTAGCTGTGGCCGACGGAGCCGGGGCAACCCGAAGGGCAAGCAGTGGATGGTTTGTGGGAGGAAATAAGCGAAGCGCCGACACAAGCCATCGGCTGCGCCGCCGTCCGCAGGACGGTTGAGCCGGTGGAGCGGGCACGTATGATCCGAAGGAATCTCAATGATGTTGTCAACGGATATTGGTGTGCCGCTCCGGCGTCCCGGCCGGTGGCGGCCGGGACGCCCAAGGTGCTTCTAGTCCGCCCAGCCCGGGTAGGGCTTCCGGTCCTGCTCCGGCAGCCTGGCCGCGGTGGCGGGGAGGTTGTCCGGGCCGTCGGACTGGCCGGAGGCCCAGTGGAAGAACACCTCGGCGGTGATCGCTTCGAAGCAGGCGTCCTGGGACCGGAACCAATAAGTCGCGGTGTCGCCTTCGACGTAGGTGCCGTAGCCGAACAGTTCCCCGTTCCCGTCACGGGTGCGGGCGACGGCGACGATGATGTAGGGCCAGGATCCGGCGTCCCAGCCCTCGCTGCCCCAGTTCGCCAGCACGGACCAGGCGGTGCCTTCGAGGGTGTCCATCCAGTCATACCCGTCCCCTGCCCGGTCGTCGGCGGGAAGGGCCGGGGCAGTGACAGGTTCGGCGGTGTCGGCCGTGACCGTGCCGGTCATGGTTTGTGTGTTCATGGGGTGATGCTCCGTTTCTTGGGGCGGGGCGGGTGCCTCAACAACCGGCTTCCTCTCCCCCACCATGTTTTTTGCCTGCTGGCGGAGCATCGCGTAGCTGTGCCCGACGGAGCCGGGGCAACCCGAAGGGCAAGCAGCGGATGGATTGCGGGAGGAAATCAGCGCAGCGCCGACCCAAGGCATCCGGTGGGCTGCCGTCCGCAGGACGGTTGAGCCGGTGGAGCGGGCACGTAAGATCCAACGGACAGCAGCAAAAAAGGAAAAAACCTTGTGCTGCCCGAGCGCAGCGAGGCCCTTTTCGTTCCAGCAGTGGGACCCTAAGCGGACGGCTTTTTGGCCCGATCAGAAGCTGCATGTTTCGTTGTACGGCCCATTAGGATTCGCAGTACCACCACGGTTCAGGGATGTGTCGAGCCGTGCATGTGACTGTGCCGAGACAAGGGGATCCCGATGGAGAGCATCTACGAGCTAAGCGAATCAATTCCCGTTCAAACGACAGCGCCAGAATCGATTGCGGTGCTGATGGCGGGATTGAGGGCTGCGGGCTACATTCCGCGCAACGAAGGCGAGTCGGTCTCCGTGCGTGAGGGATCGAACTTTTCTCTCCGTATATGGGGCACGATGCTGCCGTGGGGTCGAAAGAGCATTCCGGTAGGAATGACCGTCACGTTGAAGGAGACGACCACGGGCACTGAGGCGGTTGTTCATGCCTATGACCGGCTCGGCTGGTACCTCGATGCAAAGACAAACCCGGTTCTCAAAGAGGAATCACAGCGAAAAATGGCGGTTCTCGTCGAACTGGCTCGGAAAATTCTTAGCACTTGAAATCGCTGAACGGAACGTTGCGCTCCGGTCCGGGCCCGGTGTCGACTCGTCAGGCGGCCAGTGGTTGTGCCTCCGCCGGGACTGGCGTGTAGGTGGTGCCGTCGCGGAGCATGGCCCAGAGAACGTTCAGTCGGCGGCGGGCCAGGGAGAGCATGGCCTGGACGTGGGTTTTGCCTTCGCCGCGTTTGCGGTCGTAGTAGGCCCGGGAGGCCGGGCAGGATTTCAGCGCCGATAGCCCGGAGAGGTAGAAGACCCGCAGCAGCCGGCGGTCGTAGCGGCGGGGGCGGTGGTGGTTGCCCGTAATCCGGCCGGAGTCCCGGGGTGCGGGGGCGAGTCCGGCGACGCCGGCGAACCGGTCCGCGGTCTGAAAGACGGTGAGGTCCCCGCCGGTAGCGCCCAGGAACTCCGCGGCCAGGACGGGGCCGAAGCCGGGCACGCTGAGCAGGGTCCGGGTGTGCCGGTGTTCGGTGACCTTCACGCTGATCAGCGCATCGAGCTCTGCCAGTTCCTCGTTCAGGGTGATGATCTCCCGTGCGAGGGCGGCGACGATCAGCTCCCCCATGTGCTGGGCCGGGACGGTGGTGTGCTGGGATTTCGCAGCATCCACCGCGGCCTGGGCGACCGCGGCGGACGAACGGGTGCCGTGTTTCTTCAACCAGGCATGGAGCCTGGCCTGGCCGGTACGGCGAATCCCGTCCGGGGTCCGGTGTTTGGTCAGCAGCAGCAGCGCTGCCTTGGAGCGGCTGTAGTCAAAGGCCCGCTCCAAAGCGGGGAAGTATTCGAGCAGCTGGGCCTGCAGGCGGTTGATCGCGCGGACCCGGTCCGCGGATTTGTCCGCCCGGCGGGCGGTCAGGATCCTCAGCCCGGTGCTGATCTCATCCCCGGCCCGCAGCGGCTGCAGATCGCGGCGCATCCTGGCCTGGTCCGCGATCACGGCGGCGTCTTTGGCGTCCGTTTTGCCCTCGCCGCGGTAGAGCTTGGAGGCGTGGTGGACGATCCGGCCCGGGATATAGAGGATGCTCTGGCCATGGGCGACGAGCAGGGCGATCAGCAACGCCGGGCCGCCGTGGTTCAGATCCGTCGCCCAGATGACCTCGTCCCCGTCCCCGAGCTTCAGAACGGCGGCGATGAGCTCGAGCAGGGCCGGTTCGTCGTTGGGGATTTTCTGCGAGAACAGACGGTTTCCGTCGGCGTCGATCACGACGCAGTGATGATGGGCTTTGCCGGCATCGATGCCGGCCCACAATTTCGCCAAAACAGCCTCCAGTCTGTCGGATGGGTGGAACCCGGCAGATAACCGCGCCGTCGTGTCCTTATCCGGCGATCATGTCGCGTCTCTCAATCACCGGTCGGGTCATCGCGGGGTGGCGGGCGGCCAATCCTACGGAGCCGTCACGACGTGAATCGTCCGGCCACAGCAACAAAGCAATACCCGCCTCCCCTGGGTAGCCACGACCCTACAACGGCCACGGAACCACCCGACAACACCATAAGGACAGCAGCAATAAACAGAAAAAGGCTTCTACAGCCCGAGCGAAGCGAGGTCCGTGCAGTAGACCTGGTCGCTGGCTAAGGAGGTCGGAAACCGGAGTCTTCATGCAGCGCGTGGTTTTCGGGCTAGATTGTGGTGCTCTCGCTCGCGGCACCGGCTTGCTGGTGGCGGTAGAGCGTTGCGCGGCTCCAGCCAACGAGACGGGCGGCGTCCTCGGCGGTGCGGCCTTTGGCGCGAGCGTCCTGGGCGATCGCGAGTTTGTCGGCAATGACTGCGGGGTCGGAAAGCAGCCGCCCGAAACGTGTGCCGCTTTGCCGAGCGGCAGCGATGCCGGCATTGACCCGCTCGACGATGAGCTCGCGCTCATACTCGGCAAGGGTTGCGAGCATGTTCAGCATCAGCCGTCCGGTCGAGGTTGCCGGGTCGATGCCATCGGAGATGGACCGGACCTGGACACCGCGGCCGCGCAGCAAGGCCACAGTGTTGAGCACGTCTATCAATGATCGGCCCAGCCGGTCCACCCGCCACACAACGACCGTGTCACCCTCGACGGCGTACTCCAGGAGCCTCTTCATTCCGGGGCGCTCGGTCGCCGTCTTGCTTCCGGAGGTCACGTCGGCAAAGACATCACGTTCCTGCACACCAGCTGCAACAATTGCGTCCAGCTGGAGCTGGGCGTCCTGGCTGGAAGTACTGACCCGGGTGTAACCCAGTTGCCTCATGAAGCAATTCTGACTCGAAAAGTCGCCGACGCGCCCGCAGCGAGACGATTTACGGCGAGACGCCTTTACGAGACGCCGAGTACGCGGCTATTCCGTCTGCTCGCGCGACGGCCGTTGCCCCTCCCGAGGCCCGGGGACTGTGTCTTGAAAAGCTGTACGTTTACGAGACAATAGCTGGAATCATGAAGTGCTACCCGAACTCAGGCATCTTCCACGATGTCGTTGACTCTTCCCTCTCCTACAAATCGTCCGTCGTACCAGATTTGGAAAGCAACACCTTTGGAGGCATACAACCTTGATAAATCTGACCAGAAGATGAGCTTTCCTTCCGGCATCGAGTCGGGTCGAACATTCTCGCCGGCCAAATCAAGGATGGCACCGAATTGAACTGGCTCTTCCTCAGCCTCAGTCAGGGGAGGGAAGATCATGATCAAGGACGGCGTTGGGCTTGTCATTTCCGCCGCTAGACCACCGCTTTCTGCCGCGTAGAAGCAGAACTGTGCCGAGACTGTATGTGGGCTCATGGGCCGATCGGTCCTATGCAGATGACGTTGCAAATGGATGGAATATCTGCTGTGCGAACGAACCAGGCGGGGCCTTCGCTTGCGGCGTGAACAGGTTCAGCCCGGTCAATGACCGATCGAGGCGCTTGTCCGTGCGTGAGCGTTTGTTGTCCCTGGCCTATTTTTATGTACCCCTGTCCCAAGTTTTCGGCTTGCCCCTGGGTCGGGAAGAAGTATTTGCCCATTCCTCCGGGCTGGACTCGGTAGGTACCTGACCTTGCAATTTGGGCTGCCTCATCTGACCCTACTACGCGCCAGACATCGACTAATTCATCTCCGGCTCTTGCCACCCTGGACATGGCCTTCGCTCCGGAAGCCGCGCCCTTGATGAGTCTCCCTCCTGGGACTACGGCTGCGGTTGAAAGGAGTACGTCGGCGACTGCGTCGCCGCAGGATCCCTTGCCGCTGTTACAGGTGTTGTACGCCTGGATGGCTTTGGTTCCGGCGTGTATTGGACTGGCGGCGAGGGCTATGCCGCCAGCCATGGCGGCTATCGGTGCACCAACGCCGGTTACGGCTGCTGCGATGGCTATAACTCCGGCGACATCGGACACGATTCCACTGACTTGTTGGATGTTGCCGAGGGCCTCATTCCATGAGAAGAGGCCGGTGATGTCGATGTATCGAAGGGGGTTGGAAGATCCGTACGTATAGGTGCCGGAGGTGGTGGTGGCTGCGGCGGGGTCTGTAGTGAGGAAGATGCCGGCGTTTGGGTTGTATTGGCGGGCGCGGAGGTGTGTAAGGCCAGTGGGGTCTCGGTATTGGCCGAGCCAGCCCAGGGGCGGGGCGTTGGGGTTGTTCGGGCCGGTGACCCGGGGCCGGCCGTAGGGTTCCCAGGCCCCTACTGAGGTGACGGTCCCTGTGGCGTCGGTGAGAGCGCGGATGGATCCGAGCCGGTCAGTGTGGAAGTAGGCAGCCGTCCCGGCGGCGTCGTGGGCGGTGAGGGGCTGGTCGCCGTTGGTGTAGTGGCGGATAAGGGCGCCGTTGGTGTCCAGTTCGTTGGTCAGCTGGTAGAAGGGGTCCCATTCGAAGCTGGTTTTCGCGGTCCCAAGGGTGGCGCTGAGGCGGCGGCCGTCACCGTCGTACTGGTAGGTGGTGGTGCCTGCCGGGGTGGTGGCCGTGGCGGTGCGGCCACCAGTGGTGTAGGTGAAGGATGTGCCGCCGGCGGTGAGGGCCTGACCCTTCGGATCGTAGGTGTAGGTTGTGGTGCCGCCGGGGGCGGTGGTTTGGGTGCGCTGGCCTTTGGTGTTGTAAGTGTGGGTTGTGGTTGCTCCGTTGCGGACTTCGGTGAGGACGTTGCCGGCGTGGTCGTAGGTCCATTCCAGGACTTCGCTGCTGGCGGCGCAGGCGGTGGTGTAACAGGCCTTTGTAAGCCGGTCCCGGGAGTCGTAGCTGAACGTGTCGGTTGTACCGTCCGGGCGAGTGATGGTCAGGGGGTTGCCCGCGGTGTCGTAGGCGTACGTCTCGTCCAGGAGTATCGCGACGGTGGTGGCGTCGGTGATTCGGGTGAGCCGCCCGAGGTTGTCGTAGGTGCGGGTGGCTGTTGAGCCGTCGGCCCGCGCGATCGTGAGGGTATTGCCGTCCAGGTCGTGGGTGTAGTCCGCAACGACGCTGGTGCCGTTCTTGACTTGCGTGACCCGGCCGTCCGCATCGTATGTGTAGCCGGTGACTGCCCCATCGGGACTCGTAAGGCCGGTCAGCCGGGACCCGGCGTCGTAGGCGAGAGTGAAGGTCCGCCCGCCTCGAGTGACTGCGGTGAGCCGGTCCAGAGAATCGTAGGTGTAGGAGGTGGTGCCGTTGGGATCCGCCATGGAGACGCGGTTGCCGTTCGCATCGTAGGTATAGGTGACGTCGCTGTCCGTGCCCGGTAGATCGGCCCGTGTCAGCCTGCCTGCCGGGTCATACGTGTACGAGGTGACCGCGTTCTGCGGGTCCGTCACGGTCGCAATCTGGTTCCGCCTGGTGTAGGTGAGGGTATAGGTTCCCAGCGGGTTGGTCACCGTAGTGGCCCGGTTGGCAGCGTCGTATTGGAATGCCGTTGTCCGGCCCATTGAATCAGTCAGGGCTGTGATGTTGCCGTTGGAGTCGTAGGCCGTAGTGGTAGCCGGGACACTCACGTCCGGCCCCTGCACGCTGGTGACGTGCCCGGCCGCGTCGTACTGGTAGGTGGTGGAACGGCCGGAGGTGTCCGTGGCCTTGATGATCTGGCCATCCATGTCGTAATCAAGTGTCCCGAACTGCCCGGCCGGGTTGGTCGCCTTCACCATTCGGCCAAGGGCGTCGTACTCGTACCGCCAGGTGTACTGGGCCGGGTCCGCGCCGGCGGCGTTCCCTCGGGGGGAGACCATGCTGGCGACCCGTCCGGCGTTGTCGTAGCCCATGGACGTCACGGAGCCCAGCGGGGATGTGGTCTTGATGGGGTCCCCGTCGGAGCTGTATTCGAAGGTGCTGGTGTTGCCGTTCGGGTCCGTTGCGGAGGTGATGTTACCCATCGGGTCATAGGCCATCGAGCTGGTCTGGGTCCCGCCGGCGGGATTGGGACGGGCCAGTTGGGTGAGGTTGTTGGCCGCGTCGTAGCCGCGGGTGCTGCTGTTCCCACGGGCGTTGACCGTGGTCGTGGGCATGTGCTGGGTGTTGTACTCTGACCGGACTATCGGTGTGGTGCCCTGGAAGGACTTCACGTCGCCACCGGTGGTGTAGGACAACCCGTTGCGGATGCCGTCCGGCCCATACGTGGCGATCAGCCGCAGCTGGCTATCGTACTCGTACTCCGTGGCGTTCCCGACCGGGTCAATCCGGCGCTGCAGCACATTACCGAGGTAGACGTCCTTCCAGAGCCCGCCGCGGGAATCCGTCATGGTCGCCGTCGAGGCCGCCGGGTCCCAGGTGAAGACGTTGCGGTTGCCGAGCCCGTCCCACTGCTCAGCCACCCGCCCGGTGCTGTTGTCATACACGGTCTTGACGATCGTGCGCCCCGAAGGTGCCTTGATCTCCGAGAGACGTTGCCCGGCGTCGTAGGTGTAGGTGGTGGTCCCGGCCAGGGCGTTCGTGGCCCCGGTCAGCAGCCCGCCGGTGTAGCTATAGGTCACGGACTGCCCCGCCGAAGTCAGGGCGCCGGTGATGCGGCCCGCTGTGGTGTCCCAGGTGAATGAGATCGATCTGCCGCCGTCGCTGACCTGGGTCAGTCTTCCGCCTCCGTCATACATGTAGGCGGGTCCGCGACCCGAACCGTCAGTAAGTGCTGTCAGCCGCCCCGCGGCATCGAAGGAATCGGCGGTGCTGCCGTGAGTGCTGGCGTGACCTTCGTAAAGTAGCCCGCTATGGACGGATTGCCCTGCTGATAGCAGGCGCTTCCGTTCACCAAGGCATACGTCACATCCGGGATGTACGTGGTTTGGAAGCTAAAGCAACCAGTCGGCGGGTCATCCACACCATGGCCCCACCAGTTATAGGCGAGGTCCTGTGCGTCCTGGTTCGACGGCTCATTCGACACCCCACCAATCAAGGCGTTCCCCCGCATGTCCAACTGCTGCCGGGTTGGGCCCGGCGAGCTGTTCGCGAGGACCGCTTTGGACACGTAGTTGTCGTAGAACTTCACGTTATTCGATCCGAGGAACGCTGCGGCGTAGCCCGAAATTGTGCCCTCAAAGACATTATCCGTGATCGCCCCGGTGGGAGCGCCAATGCCACAGTTGCTCTCAGAGAACCTGTTATTGGCGACCCGAACCTCTCCGGCCCCGAACTCGACTGAAACGCCCGCATACTGAGAATGGCGAACATCGCTGTTCGTCAATGACAAGACAGCACCCGCAGCTACCCGTAGTTCTGCATAGGGCCCGCAGAGGCCCCCCGACCCGTAGCCACCATACTGGACGACAGCGCGGTCCATCACCGACTGGGACCTCGCAGAATCGCTGAAATAAATGTGATACCAATCCCCCCGCTGGGGTGACGATGCAGCGCCGTCCCCATTGGTATCACCACCAACAGAGTCATCACGGTATGAAGCAAAGATCACCGGGGCAGCTGAAGATCCACGCACGGTCAGCTGCCCGTCGACGATGATCTGACCATTACTGCTGGAAGTGTTCCCGATCTTCACGATGACGCCGGGCTCCATGGTCAAACGCACCCCGGCGTTGATTCTCAGCGTGCCCTGAACCCAATACGGCGATGCCGCCGCCGTCCACACTGCGTCCGCGCTAATTGTCTGGTTGGTGATCACCGTACCGGCAGCATGCGCAGACGGTAGAGGGCCAGCAATGCCCAGAAGACCGACAGGCCCCACCGCCAGGACCAGCAGTACGCTAAGCCACAGCCTCAGCACAGGGACAGGGTGAAAAGGGCAGACCGAACCAGACTCCGAGCAGTAGACATCCCCCAAGAACTTTCTACGAAAATGATCCGCGGCAATTCCCAGTTGCCGAAAGCCCGAACCCCCAACGAGTGATGCGCCGACCTTAGACCTCCCTGTCGTTTACCTGCAAGGATCTTGATCAAAACCTTAGACAAACCTGCGGAAAGGCCCACCACGTTTCTGAGGACCATGCATAACTTTCAGGCAGGCGCGCCCGGTCCTCTCAAAGCAAAGCCTGAAAGTTCGGAGGGTCCGGTCCCCAAAGGCCGACCATTCCAACAACGTGGAATGGGGGGTTCCGCAGCGGCGTAAAGGGCGTTGAGTTGGCGGTAGAGGGTTCTGGCGATGTAGCGCTTAAGGGATCTGCGGATTTCGCGGTAGCTGCGGCCTTCTTGGGTGCGTTTGGCGACGTACTCCCGCGTTCCGGATTCATGGGTCATCCGGGTCATGGTGATGGTGTGCAAGGCCCGGTTGAGCCGCCTGTCACCGCCCCGGTTAAGCCGGTGCCTGACAGTGTTACCGCTCGAGGCCGGCAAGGGATTCACCCCTGCCAGCGAGGCGAAAGCAGCTTCGCTGCGAACCCTTCCTGGATGCGACCACGCTGTCAGGACAGTAGCGACCGTGACAGCCCCGGCGCCTACCATCTCCAACAGCGGCGCAGCGGGGCTTTGCTGGATCAGCTCTGTCATGCGTTTCTGGTTCGCAGCCAGCTGGGTGGTCACTTCGAGAATGCGGCGTGCCAACCGAACTGCTTCCTCGCGGGCGATCGAAAGTTCGACCGGTTCCTGTCGGTCCCGCCATCTGGTGATAGTGGCGATCTGGGCGGGAACCAGCGGTTTGCGGGCGTCGATCCCGAGATCATGGGCCCGGAGCAAGGCCAGGAGTGCGTTGGCATTCATTGTTCGGTCCCGGGTCAACTGATCCCGCGCTGCGCTCAGGATCCTAAGCGCAGCGCGGGTTCCTTCATCCCGTCGCGGAGCTCGGAGCTGGGACTCCTCCAGCCCCAGGACAGCGGTTCCGATGGCGGCGGCGTCCAGCGGGTCGGATTTGCCGATTCCCCGGCGCATCAACACTGCCAGCTAGTCCCAGACCAACCACTGCAAGACTCACAGTTGTTTTTTTAATTGCAGCTAGTGGGCGGCCGGGTGTCCCGCGCCTTCGGTTTTGCGCATCATGGTGGACAGTACGACGGCGGCGACGGCTATGACGGCCGCCGTMAGGAATGCGGCATGCATGCCGGCGACCATGCCCGAGGCAACGGCCACGAAGGCGTAGATCGAGACCAGGAGCGCCGTGCCGGCGGCGCCGGCCACCTGCTGCAGCGTGCTCATGATGGCCGAGCCGTGGGAGTACAGGTGCGGCGGCAGCGGGTTCAGCCCCGTCGTGAAGGCGGGGGTGAACAGCAGCGCCAGGCCCAGGCTGAGTGCCACGTGCAGGGCGATGATCCACCCCAGCGGCGACGTGGCGTCCAGCATGGAGAACTGCCAGAGGGACAGCACCATCATGATCGAGCCTGTCACTGTCAGCGGCAGGGGCCCGATCCTGTCGAATACGCGGCCGATGAAGGGCCCCAGCAGGCCCATGGCGAGGCCGCCGGGCAGCAGGACCAGGCCGGTCTCGAGGGAGGTCAGGCCGCGGATTTCCTGCAGGTACAACGGCAGCAGGATCACCGCGCCGAACAGCGCGATCATGGCCACGACGAGCAGCAGCACGGAAACGGTGAACATCCGGAACGTGAAGGCGCGCAGGTCCAGCAGGGGGCCGCCGGTCTTCTGGAGCTTCAACTGGCGCAGGACGAAAGCTGCCATGGCCAGCACACCAACGGCCAGTGCCACCACGGCGGGGGTGCGGGAGCCTGCCTGGCCGCCGCCGATCTGGCTCAGGCCGTACACCAGGCCGCCGAAGGCTGGGACCGTGAGCACCACGGAGAGGACATCGAGCCGGGTTTTCTCGGTCTCACCGATGTTGGTCAGATACCTGGCCCCGATGGCGAGCGCGGCGAGGGCGATCGGCAGCACGAAGACGAACATAAACCGCCAGGAAAAATGCTGGAGGATCAGGCCGGAAACTGTCGGGCCCAGTGCCGGCGCAACCGAAATGGCGATGCTGACGTTGCCCATAACTGCGCCGCGGCGCTCCAGCGGCACGAGCGTGAGGATGGTGGTCATCAGGAGCGGGAGCATGATGGCGGTGCCGCCGGCCTGGACGATGCGGGCCAGCAGCAGGACTTCGAAGCCCGGCGCGAGGGCGGCCAGCAGGGTGCCGCCGGAAAAGAGTCCCATGGCCAGCATGAACACGGCACGGGTGGTCAGCCGCTGCAGGATGAACCCGGTGGTGGGGATCACGACGGCCATGGTGAGCATGAAACCCGTGGACAGCCACTGCACGGTAGGCGCATCGATGTTCAGGTCCACCATCAGCCGCTGCAGGGCCACGTTCATGATGGTCTCGTTGAGGATCACGACGAAGGTGGCCACCAGCAGCGTGGCGATGATGGCCACGGACTCCCGGGGCATCTTTGCCGGCGCGGTGGGCGCGGTGGATGCCGCGGGCGCGGCCGGCGTGGCCGATCCGGGGATGGCGGGCGCAGCGCCCGGTGCGGGATCGCCAGAGGCGTTGGAAGTGACGTCTGTTGACATGGGAATTCCCTCAGGGAGTTTAGTGTGGGTCCGGCGAGCGTCGGCGCTGCTGCAGGTTCCAACAGTCTAGGGCCCGGGGGCATTCCCGTCACCGCGAAAACAACGCGGGTTCGGATAAGCCGATGACGGGCGGCGGCATGGGCCGTATCTGACCCCGCGTTGCTTATTGGTGGTGGGGTTGGGGCTAGGAGTTCAGGGGCGCGTTGTCGATGAGGCGGACAGGGCCGACCTTGGCAGCGATGATCGCCAGCCCCTCGCCGCGGAACGGGGTGTCCCGGCAGTTCTCCGCGAGGGGCTCGAGGGTGCGCGGATCCACCACCTCGAAATAGTCCAGCTCCACGAGCGGCTGGGACCGGACGAGGGCCTGCGCGGATTCGATGTCCAGCGGCTCATGGGCATTGGCGCGCTCCTCGATGAGCCGCAGCGCGCGGGAGAGCACCAGGGCCRCCTCGCGCTGGTCTTCGGAGAGGAATCGGTTGCGGCTGGACAGCGCCAGGCCGTCGGCCGAGCGCACAATGGGCACCGGCACGATCTCCACGGGAAAATTCAGGTCAGCCACCATGCGCTGGACCAGGGCCAGCTGCTGCGCGTCCTTCTGGCCGAAATAGGCGCGGTACGCGGGCTGGCCGCCCCCGGGCAGGCCGGCCCCAGGAATGCCGTAGTGGAGCAGTTTCGCGACGACGGTCAGCGCGCCGTCGAAGTGCCCCGGCCGCGACGCGCCTTCCCATTTTTCGCCCAGGGGTCCGGCAGTGATCCGCACAAGGGGTGCCCCGCCGGGGTAGACCTCCTCAACACCCGGCGCGAACGCCAGGTCTACCCCTTCGGCGTCGAGCAGCGCGAGGTCGGCGTCGAGGGTCCTGGGGTAGCGTTCGAGGTCCGCCGCCTCGCCAAACTGCAGCGGGTTGACGAAGATGGTGGCCGCCACGACGTCGTTCTGGGCGACGGCCGTCCGGGCCAGCTGGGCATGTCCCTCGTGCAGGGCGCCCATGGTGGGCACGAGGCCCTGGGACGTGCCGCCCTTCTGTGCCAGCAGCCGGGCGCTTGCGGCGCGGAGCTGGGCAGCAGTGGTGACGAGTTGGATTGCCATGTCAGGGTCCTTCCGGGGCGGGCGTCCCGTTCTGGCCGGGGCCGCCGAGCGCCTGTTCGATGCCTTCGAGTTGTTCCGGCTTCAGGAGCCCGCGGCTTCCTGCCCGGCGGGCTGTCGCCCGGGCCATGGCCAGGTACGCCTCAAGAATATCGCCGGCCGCGCCGCCGTCGTACTCGCGGAGGGCGCCGGCGTGCGCGGCCACCGTGCCGGTGTCGCCGCGGGCCACGGGCCCGGTCAGGGCCGTTTCACCGGAGGCGAGGGCGTTCTCGAGGGTGGCGCGCAGCAGCGGGCCCAGCATCCGGTCCGGGGCGTCGACGCCGACGTCGCGGAGCAGCTGCGAGGCCTGCGCCACGAGCGTGACCAGGTGGTTGGAGCCGTGCGCGAGGGCAGCGTGGTACAGGACGCGGTCGGCCTCGGCGATCGCGACGGGCTCGGCGCCCATTTCGACGACGAGTGCCTGGGCGATCGGCAGCATCGCTGCGTCGGCCGTGACGCCGAAGGTGCAGTCCAGGAGCCTGGTGAGGTCCAGGCTCATGCCCGTGAACGTCATGGCCGGGTGCAGCGCGAGCGGCACGGCACCGGCGGCGCGGACCGGRTGCAGGATCCCGACGCCGAAGCGCCCGGAGGTGTGCGCCACGAGCTGGCCGGGCTGCCAGGCGCCGAGTTTGGCCAGTCCGTTCACCAGCGGGCCCAGGGCATCGTCCGGGACGGCAAGCAGGACCAGTTCGGCCCGCTCCACGATGTCCTGCACGTCCAGGATCGGGACGCCGGGCAGGAGCGTTTCGACGCGTTCTTTGCTGGCGTCCGAAACGGCGGACGCCCCGATGACGGCGTGCTCGGCTCCGCGCAGCGCCGCCCCCAGGACGGCGCCGACCTTCCCTGCGCCAATGATTCCAACGCCGAGGCGTCCTGGTTTAGCCATGATGCGGGCCTTCCTGGGGGTCTTCGGCGGGTGGTGCGGCCGGCTGGGCCGCCGGCTCCAGCCAGTGTTCGCTCTTCTGGTGCTTGCGCGCGGCGCGGGCACGGGCCGACTGGGCATCGAACAGGGCCCGGGCCTCGTCGAGCCCGGCCTGGATGAGCCGCGGGGCCACCGGACCGGCCGTGGTGTGCAGGACCAGGTCCGCCACCCGGAACCGCCGGGCGAGCGGGCCCTGCTGGAGCGCCATGGACTGGGTGCGCTGGTGCGGCACCACCACGAAGTTCCGCCACCAGCGGCCCGATCTCAGGAGCAGGGCGGTCTCCGTTGCCGCGAAGCCGTTGCGCCGCCAGCCCAGCGGCGCCAGGAACCGGGCCCGGCGCGGGCTGGTGACGAAGCCGCCGTCGGGGTCCTTCCCCGCTGCGCTGTCCGGGGTCCCGGCAGGGTCCGCGAGGCCGGTGATCCCCGCGGTGAACAGCCCCACCGGGTCCGGGGTCCCGGGATCCGGGAGCACCAGGGAGAGGATTTCCATGACGTCGCCGAGGTATCCCACCGGAAGCAGCGTGGTCCGGGCCGATCCTTCGCCGGCGCTGCCGGCCAGGCCGTAGCCGGCCACGTTGACCTGGATCCGGTACCAGCCGAATATCCGCCACAGCGGCGGCTGGCTGACCTTCAGCGCCTGGATCCGGCCCGGCGGAACGGTCTGCGCCTGCGTGTCCAGCAGGCCGTAGCGCAGCCGGACGCCGTCCGGGGAAATGGCGGCCGTGAAGTTGTAGCCCTTGTTGAACGAGGACCAGTAGGAGGCGATGAGCCCGATCGCGGCAGGGATCAGGAAGACCGTGAAGTTCCGGTTTTCCATGACGGCGGAGAGCATCACCGAGGCAATGCCGCCAGCCAGGATCACGACACTTTGTTCGCTCAGGAGCAGCGAGCCCACCAGGCGCGGCGGCGGCACGGTGAGCACGGCCTGTTCCGGGGCTTCCACGGCGGCGGCCTCCAGCTCTCCGGACTCCGGGTCTCCCGGTTCCCGCGCCGGCGTCCCGCCCGCGGCACCGGAGGCGCGGGCCAGGATTGTCGCGCGGAGCTGCCGGGCCTCGTCCGCGCGCAGGTACGCCAGGCGCACCGCGGACTGGCCGGCGTCGGCGACTTCGAACCGCAATTCAGCCAGTCCGAAGATCCGTGCAAGCAGGKGTTGCACGACGTCGATCGCCTGCACCCGGTCCAGCCTGGCCTGCCGCTGCTGCTTGAACAGGAACCCGGTGTTGACGCGCACGTAGCCGCCGGCCACCTGGTAGCGGGTGAAGTACCAGCTCAGGACGTAGCCGAGAACGGTCAGCAGAATCAGGGCGCCGCCGCCGAGCAGCAGCCAGGGCGCCCGTCCGGCCAGCCGCTCGTCAAAGAGCGGGCCGCCCTGCAGGAACCGTTCGAAACTGTCGCGTCCAAAAAAGAACAGCAGCGCAGCCAGCGCCACCCAGCCGCGGACAAAGGGCGAGGCGGGGTGCACGCGCAGCCAGCCGGCGTCGGCAGTTCCTTCGATACCGGATCCGACGGCGGTTGCGTCGGCGGCGGGTCCGGCATCCTCCGGTGTCAGCGCCATCCCGTCACGGCCTTCCCGTCACAGCCCGGCCAGCCGGGCTTCGCCGCGGGCGGACAGTTGTTCGCGGAGCCGGGCGCCTTCGCTCGCGGGCAGCCCGGGAATCTCGGCGCTGGTCGCGGCGGCCGCGGTGTGCAGCTTCAGTGTGCACAGGCCCAGCTGGCGTTCGACCGGGCCCACCGCGATGTCGACGTACTGCATCCGCCCGTAAGGAACCACGAGGGTGCGCTGGAAGAAAATGCCGCGCCGGATCAGGAGGTCATCCTCACGCTCGGCGTAGCCGATCGAGCGCACCTGCCGGGGAATCAGCGCGAGCCGCCACAGGGCCAGCAGCAGCGCGACCGCGGGGAGGGCGACGGCCAGCCAGACCGGCAGCCAGGTCCACACGCCGGTCAGCACCAGGATGAGGGGAAGCGACAGCAGGGCCACCGCGACCAGGGTTCCCAGCGCCCACCCCGCGAGGCGCACCGTGACGTACTTCGGGGAGACCCGGAGCCAGTCGATGCCCGGAGGATCAATCGCTTCGGTAGGCATATTCGCCTTCCGCCGACGGCTTGCTGCGTTTTCCCTGCACGCCTGGCCGGGAATCGGCGTCGCCGTCCTCGGGGGGAATCCGGCAGAACCGCTCGACGACGAGCCCGACAATCACCATGATCAGGCCGCCGCCAGCCATGGCCAGGGCCTGCCAGGTGATCTCCTGGTTGCTGCGCAGGTTCCACAGCCTCAGTTGCTCCACCACGATTCCCGCGTGCCAGCCCAGCAGGACCGAGCCGGTGTAGGCGCAGGCCTGCGCGAGGACCAGGGTCCAGGCAGCCAGGATGGGGTTGAGGATTTTCTTCTTCTTGCCGTTGCGCCACCGGAGCACGCGGATGCCCAGCACCAGCGTGAGGGCCACGATCACGCCCATGGTCACCAGGCCCGTCAGCGGCAGCACCGGGGTGGCCAGGCCGTAGCGGCCGGAGAGCATGGTGGCGAACCAGCCGGCCACGGCCAGGACCACGCAAATGGCCAGCAGGAGCAGGGGGCTGGTCAGCTTCACGGCCGCTCCGCCGCACCGGGCACGCCGGTGATCTCCGTGGCAGTGACATCCGCTGCGGCGGGGTTCTGGAAGCCGTCAAAGGTGGCAAGGTCGGCGAAATCGGCGGCTTTCGCCGCGAGATCGCCCACGCGTTCGCCGTTGAGCTCCGCCGCGGGATCGATCAGCGACCACGGATAGAGCACGAACGCCCGTTCCGCGGCCCGGGGGTGGGGCAGGGTGAGCTCGGGATCGGAGCTCACCACATCCCCGTACGTGATGATGTCCACGTCCAGGGTCCGAGGCCCCCACCGGACCTCGCGCACCCGCAAATGCTTCTGCTCCACGTCGTGGCAGTGCTCGAGCAGTCCGAGCGGCGGCAGCGACGTCTCGACGGCAATCACCATGTTCAGGAAGTCGGGCTGGTCCGGCGGACCTCCCACGGCCTTGGTCTGGACGATCGGCGAGATGGCCAGCAGGCGCACCTCCGGCGGGTCGACGAGGTCTGCAACGGCGGCGGACAGGGTGTCGCTGCGCTCCCCCAGGTTGCTGCCGAGCGCGATCACGGCACGGGTGTAGAGCGGGCTCACGTCCGCCTCCGGTGCACGCTGACGGCGACGTCGCCAAAGTCGACTTCGATCGGGGCCTTGGGCTTGTGCACGGTGATGTCCACAGCGGCGACGGCGAATTTCTGCAGGACGTCCTCGGCAATCCGCACCGCGAGGGCCTCGATCAGGTTCAGCGGCTCACCGGTGATCCAGTCCCGGATGCAGTTGGCCACCTCGCCGTAATGCGCGGTGTCCAGGACGTCGTCGGAAGCGGCCGCTTTGCTGAAGTCCAGGTGCAGCACCGCGTCGACAACGAAGGGCTGCCCGTCGCGGCGCTCGAAATCGAACACACCGTGATGGCCGACGGCGGTGACGCCGCTCAGCGTGATCTGATCCATGGTGCCGGCCGGTCAGTTGGTGCCGGCGTTGGCGGAACCGGCCGGCGCCGGGGGAACCATGCGGGCGGCGACCTTGACGGCGTCCAGGCTCGCGCCGACGTCGTGCACGCGCACAGCCCAGGCGCCGCGGAAGGCGCTGATGGCGGTCATGGCGGCGGTGGCGGCGTCGCGTTCAACCGGCTGGGCGGCCTTGCCGGCCACGGTCAGGAGGCTGCCGAGGAAGCGTTTGCGTGAGCCGGCGACGAGGACCTTGTGGCCCATGGCCTGCAGGACATCCAGGTGCTGCAGGAGCTCCCAGTTCTGGCCCTCGTTCTTGGCGAAGCCCAGTCCCGGGTCCACAATGATCTGTTCCGGCGCGACCCCGGCGGCGTACAGCTTGTCGCGGACGCCGGCGAGCTCCGTCACGACTTCCCCGGCGACGTCACGGTAGTCCGTCAGGGAGTTCATGGTGCTGGCGTCGCCGCGGCGGTGCGTGAGGATGTAGGGGACCTTGGTGCGGGCGGCGAGTTCGGCCATTTCCGGTTCCATGGTCAGGCCTGAGACGTCGTTGATGATCGCGGCGCCGGCCTTCAGGGCCGCGGCAGCCGTCGCGGCGTGGGTGGTGTCGATGCTGACCAGGGCGCCGGCCTTGACCAGGGCCTCGATGACCGGCAGGACGCGGCGCTGTTCCTCGTCAGCGCCGACTGCCGTGGCACCCGGGCGGGTGGATTCGCCACCGACGTCAATGATGTCCGCCCCGGCGTAGAACATCCGCAGCCCGGCCGCGATCGCCGTGTCCGCCGTCGCGTGGGCTCCGCCGTCGCTGAAGGAATCAGGGGTGACGTTGAGGATTCCCATCACCAGTGTCCGGTCCGTGGGCAGGTCCTGGAACTTCGCCGCCGGGCGCGGTTTGCGCAGGATGGGCAGGGGCGAAGTGGCGGGGCCGGTGCC
Source organism: Arthrobacter sp. P1_A5 (assembly GCF_056406825.1). Classification (NCBI taxonomy): domain Bacteria; kingdom Bacillati; phylum Actinomycetota; class Actinomycetes; order Micrococcales; family Micrococcaceae; genus Arthrobacter; species Arthrobacter sp. P1_A5. The sequence continues at coordinate 66,160 of NZ_JBFTZL010000006.1, forward strand.
CGGGGCTGCAGCTAGGGAGTCCATGGTCTGTGTTCTTACCTTCCGAGTATGAGGCTCATGGCTTCGGCACGGGTGGCCGGGTCATGGAGTTGCCCGCGCACTGCGCTGGTGACGGTCTTGGCGCCGGGCTTGCGGATTCCCCGCATGGACATGCACAGGTGTTCACATTCGACGACGACGATCGCGCCACGCGGATTGAGGTGCGTAACGAGGGCCTCGACGATCTGGGTGGTCAGGCGTTCCTGGACCTGCGGGCGCTTGGCGAACATGTCCACCACGCGCGCCAGCTTGCTCAGGCCCGTGACCTTGCCGTCGTGGGACGGGATATAGCCCACATGCGCCACCCCGTGGAACGGCACCAGGTGGTGCTCGCAGGTGGAATAGAACGGAATGTCCTTGACCAGCACGAGTTCCTCGTGCTCGAGGTCGAAGGTGGTGGCCAGGATCTCGGCGGGGTCGTGGTGCAGGCCTGCGAACATTTCCACGTAGGCCTTGGCCACCCGCTTCGGGGTGTCAATGAGGCCGCCGCGGTCCGGGTCCTCACCGATCGCCAGCAGGATTTCCCGTACTGCCGCTTCGATCCTGGGGCGGTCCACTTTGGACTTTGAATGCGGGGCTCCCCCGTCCCCCGCCGAAGCAGCGGCGGGGGCGGGAACGTCGTCGTCGAAGTTAGAAGTCACAGAAGAAGCCTAGCCGGGATGACCATCAGTCCCGATATCTGTTGCACCGCCCTGGAAGGACTCCTGCCCGCCGACGCCCTGGGCATGCGGGGGCTGGGCATCCAAGGGCTCTTCGAGCCGGGCGTGGGTGGCTTCCTCCTGGGCTTCACGCTCCGCCTTTTCGCGGCGTGACTCCACCGGGCCGGCGGTCTGGAGCGTGCGGGTCTCCTTGGAGAGCCAGACGTCGCGGAAGTCGCGCTTGCGGATGTGGGTGAATATTTGCGCGATTTCGGCCTGGTTCAGTGTTTCGCGTTCGAGCAGTTCCAGCGCCAGCTCGTCCAGGACATCCCGGTTCTCGGTCAGGATGGCGTAGGCCTCATCATGGGCGCCGTCGATCAGGCGGCGCACTTCCTCGTCGACGATGTAGGCGATCTGGTCCGAGTAGTTGCGCTCGTGGCCGGCGTCGCGGCCCAGGAACGGCTCGCCGCCGCCCTGGCCGAGGCGCACCGATCCGACCCGTTCGCTCATGCCGAACTCGGTGACCATCTTCCGGGCGATCCCGGTGGCCTTCTCGATGTCATTGGATGCACCCGTGGACGGATCGTGGAAGACGAGTTCCTCGGCGACGCGGCCGCCCATGGCGTAGGCCATCTGGTCGAGCAGCTCGTTGCGGGTGATGGAGTACTTGTCGTTTTCCGGGACCACCATGGTGTAGCCGAGGGCACGGCCGCGGGGCAGGATGGTGATCTTGGTGACCGGGGCGGAGTTCCGCAGGGCAGCCGCGACGAGGGCGTGGCCGCCTTCGTGGTACGCGGTGACTTTGCGTTCGTGTTCCTTCATGACCCGGCTGCGCTTCTGCGGGCCGGCCATGACGCGGTCAATCGCCTCGTCCAGGGCGCGGTCATCGATCAGGTTGGCGTTGGACCGGGCCGTCAGCAGGGCGGCCTCGTTCAGAACGTTGGCCAGGTCCGCGCCCGTGTAGCCGGGTGTCTTCTTGGCAACAGCCTTGAGGTCGACGCCGGCAGCCATCGGCTTGCCCTTGGCGTGCACCTGCAGGATCTGGTCGCGGCCGATCAAATCGGGGGCCTCAACCCCGATCTGCCGGTCAAAGCGGCCCGGACGCAGCAGGGCGGGGTCCAGGACGTCGGGGCGGTTCGTGGCGGCAATCAGGATGACGTTGGTCTTGACGTCGAAGCCGTCCATTTCCACCAGCAGCTGGTTCAGGGTCTGCTCGCGCTCGTCGTTGCCGCCGCCGATTCCGGCGCCGCGGTGCCGGCCGACGGCGTCGATCTCATCGACGAAGATGATCGCCGGCGCGTTGGACTTGGCCTGCTCGAAGAGGTCGCGGACRCGGGAGGCACCCACGCCGACGAACATTTCCACGAAGTCGGAGCCTGAGATGGAGAAGAAGGGTACGCCGGCCTCGCCGGCAACCGCGCGGGCCAGGAGGGTTTTGCCGGTGCCCGGGGGGCCGTAGAGCAGCACGCCCTTGGGGATTTTGGCGCCAACGGCCTGGAACTTGGCCGGTTCCTGCAGGAATTCCTTGATCTCCTCGAGTTCCTCGACGGCCTCATCGGCGCCGGCGACATCGCTGAAGGTCACCTGGGGCATGTCCTTGTTGACGAGCTTGGCCTTGGACTTGCCGAACTGCATCACCTTGGAGCCGCCGCCCTGCATCCGGGAGAGCAGGAACCAGAACAGGACGCCGAGCAACAGCACGGGCACCAGCAGGGAGAAGAGCCCGGAGAACCAGTTGTTTTCGATCGGCTGGTCGGTGAAGCCGCCGGACGGTTTGGAGTCCGTGACGGCCTTGACGACGTCCTGGGCGCGGGCGTTGACGAAGTAGAACTGGACGTTCTTGCCCTTGTCCTGCCCGTCGACCTGAAGGTTGTCCTTCAGGACCAGGTCCACCCGGTTCTCGGCGTCAAAAATCTTGGCCTGTTCAACCTTGCCGCCGGCTGTCAGCAGCTCAAGGCCCTTGTCGGTGTCGATCCGGCTGGCGCCGCCCGGCGCAAGCGTGGCAAATGCCAGCAGCAGCATGGCCACCACGACGACAATCCAGATGCCGGGGCCCTTGAAGAAACTCTTAGCTTTCATCTGTTCGGGGCTGGCCCCGTCCCTCCTGGTAGTGCTGCACGGCGACCGGTCTGCGCGCGTGTGGTGCTGCGTCAGCTTCTAGCTATACACCGTCGCACTACCTCACGCACGGCAAAGGGCAAAAGTTCCCTGTGGGCGTAGCGGGGCCGGGCCTCCGGCCGCCCGGGGCCCGGGCGGGGTTGCCTTCGCGTGAACGATTTACTCGTAGACGTGCGGGGCCAGGGTGCCGACGAAGTCCAGGTTGCGGTACTTCTCGGCGTAGTCCAGGCCATAGCCCACCACGAACTCGTTGGGGATGTCATAGCCGACGTACTTGACGTCGATCTTGACCTTGGCGGCAGTCGGCTTACGGAAGGCGGTGCAGATTTCCACTGACGCCGTGCCGCGCGATTCCAGGTTCGTCTTGAGCCAGGACAGCGTGAGGCCGGAATCGATGATGTCCTCGACGATCAGGACGTCTTTGCCCATGAGGTCGGTGTCGAGGTCCTTCAGGATGCGGACCACGCCTGAGGACTGCGTGCCCGAGCCGTACGAGGACACGGCCATCCAGTCCATGGAGACGTGGGTGTGCAGCGCACGGGCCAGGTCTGCCATGACCATGACGGCGCCCTTAAGCACGCCGACGATCAGGAGGTCGCGGCCCTCGTAGTCCTTGTCGATCTGCGCCGCGAGTTCGGTGATCCGTTGCTGGATCTGTTCCTTGGTGTAGAGAACGTGTTTGAGGTCTGCCTGGACGTCGTTTGAATCCACCAATGGCTCCTGTGTAGATGCGGGGTGCGACTAATTTCGGGGCGGCTGTTGAGGCCGGAATCGATCAGGACGTCTTTGCCCATGAGGTCGTTGCCCATGAGGTCGGTGTCGAGGTCCTTCAGGATGCGGACCACGCCTGAGGACTGCGTGCCCGAGCCGTACGAGGACACGGCCATCCAGTCCATGGAGACGTGGGTGTGCAGCGCACGGGCCAGGTCTGCCATGACC
>NZ_JBFTZL010000007.1:0-62513 GCF_056406825.1 Arthrobacter sp. P1_A5
CTATTGAGTTCTCAAACAACAGACACACCCGGCACCACCACAACCAACCAAACAGTCAAGGATCGCTCCGGAGCAACTTTTCAAACTTACCCGGCCGCTTCACCCTAGTCAAATCGGCGATCCAGACTCATTCTTGCCATAGGCTTCTGGGTCTTGGTGGCCGTTCAACTCCGGGGAGCAGCGCGGAAATAAACTCTACCACCACTTGGACCGGCTGACAAAGCGGCGCCGAAGACGGTGCAGAAAAGCCCGGAATCACGGGGATTCCGGGCCTCTCGCAAAACACTTCCCCACGCGCGCCAGACCTGCTGCCCGGGCGCTGCGCCTAGCTCCTAGCCCAGCGGCTTGAAGTACGCGGCCCCTAGCGGAGGCAGGGTGACGGTGAGCATGGCCGGTTGTCCGTCCAGGCCGTCCTTCGTCGCGGTCAGGGTTCCAGTGTTCTCCACCCCGGAACCGCCATAGCTGGCGGCGTCGGTGTTGAGCACTTCCTGCCACTCGCCGGCGGTCGGGACGCCGAGGAGGTAGTCCGTGTGCGGGCCGCCGGAGAAGTTCACGGCGCAGACCAGCGGGTTGCCGTCGGCGTCGCGGCGGATGAACGTCAGCACATTGCGGTCCGAATCTCCCCCATTGATCCACTGGAACCCTTCGGGCTGGTTGTCCCGCTCGTACAGCGCCGGCGTGGAACGGTAGAGCTCGTTGAGATCCTTGGTCAGGAGCTGCATGCCGTTGTGCGCCGGGATGTCCGCGAGCCACCAGTCCAGGCCGTACTGCTCCGACCACTCCGCTTCCTGGCCGAATTCGGTGCCCATGAAGATCAGCTGCTTGCCCGGGTGGGCCCACTGATATCCCAGGAATGCGCGCAGGTTTGCCAACTGCTGCCACCGGTCACCGGGCATCTTGCGCAGCATGGAGCCCTTGCCGTGCACAACTTCATCGTGGCTGATGGGCAGCAGGAAGTTTTCCGTGAAGGCGTAGACCATCGAGAACGTGATGGTGCCGTGGTGCCACCGGCGGTTGTACGGGTCCTCGGCCATGTATTTGAGCGAGTCGTGCATCCAGCCCATGTTCCATTTGAGGCCGAAGCCCAGGCCGCCGCCGCTCGTGGGTGCCGTGACGCCCGGGAATGCGGTGGATTCCTCGGCAATCATGACCGCGCCGGGGTGGGTTTTGTAGACCGTGGCGTTGACCTCCTGGAGGAAGGAGATCGCTTCCAGGTTTTCGCGGCCGCCAAAGCGGTTTGGCTGCCACTGACCCTCTTCGCGGGAGTAGTCGAGGTAGAGCATGGAGGCGACGGCGTCCACGCGGAGCCCGTCGATGTGGAACTCATCGAGCCAGTACAGGGCGTTGGCCACCAGGAAGTTGCGCACCTCCCTGCGGCCGAAGTCGAAGATCAGTGTTCCCCAGTCCGGGTGTTCGCCCAGGTTGGGATCGGCGTGCTCGTATAGTGCTTCGCCGTCGAACCGGGCCAGGGCCCACTCGTCCTTGGGGAAGTGCGCCGGGACCCAGTCGAGGAGGACGCCGATGCCGGCTTGGTGGAGTTCGTCAACGAGGTGGCGGAATTCGTCCGGGTGCCCGAAGCGCGAGGTCGGCGCGAAGTACGAGGTGACCTGGTAGCCCCACGAGCCGCCGAAGGGGTGCTCGGCCACGGGCATGAACTCCACGTGGGTGAAGCCGAGCCATTTGACGTATTCCACGAGTTCCTTGGCCAGTTCGCGGTAGCCCAGCCCCACCTTCCAGGAACCGAGGTGGACCTCGTAGACGCTCATGGCCGAGTTGTGCGGATCGCGGGCGGCGCGGGCCTGCATCCACTCGGCATCCTTGAAGACGTAAGAGGGCTCCACCACCCGGGATGCCGTCAGCGGCGGGACCTCGGTGCCGAAGGCCAGCGGGTCCGCTTTTTCCACCCAGTATCCGTGCCGGGTCCTGAGTTCAAATTTGTAGCACGCCCCTGCTACAACCCCGGGAATGAAGACTTCCCACACACCGGTGGAACCGAGGGAACGCATGGAGTGTTCGCGGCCGTCCCAGCCGTTGAAGTCACCCTTGACGCGGACTGCCTGGGCGTTCGGGGCCCAGACGGCGAAGGACACGCCGTCGACGTCGCCAAGCGAGGACTTGTAGTGCTGCACATGCGCGCCGAGGACATCCCACAGACGCTCGTGCCGGCCCTCACCGATCAGGTGCAGGTCTACTTCGCCGACGGTGGGCAGGTAACGGTAGGGGTCGTCCATGATCTGGGGCTCGTGGTCCTTGTAGGTCACCTCGAGCCGGTAATCCGGCACATGGCCGCGCTCGAGCGGCTCCATCACGGCCACCCATACGCCGCTCGATTCGTGCGTCATGGGCGTCGAACCTGCCGACGTCACGACCGAGACCGCTTCCGCCAGATGCTTGACCGTCCGGATGGTGACATGGCCATGGTCATCGAGATGGGCGCCGAGGACCGAGTGGGGCGCGTGGTGTTCGCCGCTGGAGACCCTCGCAAGGGTCTCGCCATCCACGGGCAGTGGTGTGCCGGGCCGATCGATACGTGCTGATCCTGTCATTTTTATACCTTCCGCTGCGGCTTCGGCGGCGACGCCGGAACCTGTACTGCCGAGGAGACGACGCGATGCGTTCACCGGGATGGAGAGCCAGTCCGGCCTGTTCCTTAGTTCGTAGATGACTTCGTAGAGGGCTTTGTCGAGCCACAGCGCCACAAAGAGCGGCGAGTCGCGGTCGATGCTGCCGGGAATGACGTCGGCGTAGCCGGCCAGGAACGCCTCAGCGCAGCCATCMACCCAGGTCCCGGGCACCACGGCTCCAGGGTTTTCGCGGACGGCGGCGCCGGCGGCGTAGTCGAAGGACCGCAGCATGCCGACAACGTCGCGAAGAGCGACGTCCGGGAAGTTGCGCTCGGAGATGGGGCGCAGGGGCTCGCCCTCGAAGTCGAGGATGGCCCAGCGCGGTGGGGCCCCCGGCTCGCCCGGGACCATGCTGCCGGGCACCTGCAGGATCTGCCCGAGATGGAGGTCGCCGTGGATACGCTGGAGCGGGCCGGCGCTGGTGCCCTCGAGCCGGCCGAGGAGACCGTCCAGGGCTTCTTCGTAAGGCCCGACGGCCTGGCCGGCCTGGGCCCAGGACTGACGGACGCGCTCGGCCACTCCCGGCGCGATGTCCTGCCCCGGCGCAGATTCGGCGGCTGTGCCCAGGGCCTCGGCGAGCCTGCGGTGCACGGTGGCTGTCGCCGCGCCCAGCGCGTGGGCTTCGGCAGCAAACCCGATCCCCCGGCTGGCCGCGTCCACGGCGAGCCGCCACGCATCGAGCCCGCCGGCGAGGAATTCGTGCGCAACAGCGAGTTCGCCGGAGGCGGGACGGACAGTGGCAGGACGGGCGGTTCCCGACGGCTCCGCCCCTGCTGCGGGCGCCGGCACCTCCCACTCGCCGGCCACCCAGCCAAGGGTTGCCGGGACCTCCGCGGTGTGCCCCGCAGTCAGCGCCGCACCGATTTCAACCTCGGGATTCTGGCCTTCGGACAGCACCCGGAAGAACTTCACGATGGCGACTGTGCCGCCGTCCTCGTCGTCGACGATCACCGAACTGTTCGATTGCTCGCCCGAGAGTACCTTGACCTTGCCTGTTGCGAACGGAAGGCTGTAGCCGGACTCCACCAGGTGGCCGGTGGCGTTGCCCGACGGCGTCGTTGCGCCGTGCCGCATGAGCTCCAGCCAGGCGGCGACGAAGGACGCGTCGTGGACGCCGTCGTACACCCACTGGTGGGCTGCATCAGCGCGCGTTCCGGGAAGTTCGCCGATCAGCGCGCGTTCTGCCCCCGGCAGGGGTTCTGGCCGGAAACTGAGCGGCACCTGGACGACGTCGGTGCGGCTGCCGCCGGGCGTGGGGTAGGACACCGCGACCAGCAACACCTCGAACGTGGCCCCGCCGGCGCCGGTCTCCAGGCGCAGGCCGCCCGCCGGTTCGAAGGTGAACTCGGCGGTCTTGACAGGGAACCATCGCTGGCGCGGCAGCCAGGCGCCAAGCAGTCCGCTCAAGGCCGGGGGAAGGGCTGGTCGCGTCATCTCAACCCTCAATGGACAGGACGGGCATCGCCTGCGTGAACGGGGATGCCGGGTTGGAGGCGGCGGAACGGATCCGCAACCAGAAGAAATCGTGGCTGCCCAGGGTCAGAGTCAGCGTTCCGTCCTCGCCGATGCCCGGGAACGCCTGGCCGCCGAAGACGTCCCGGAGGCCCCTTCCGGCGAAGCCGGGCACGCGCAGCGTCGTCGCCACGGGGTGCTGGGAGAGGTTGAAGGCGCACAGGATGGTCTCGGCGTCCGCGCCGGCAGCGTTGCCTTCGGGGAGTTCACGCAGATAGGCCAGGACGACGTCGTGGTCAGCCTCCACGTGCTTGAACCCGCCGAGTCCGAAGGCGGGGTGGTTCTTGCGGACGCTCAGGATCTGCCTGGTCCAGCGCAACAGGGACCCCGAATGGGCGGCCTCGGCCTCCACGTTCGCCATGCTGTAGTTGTAGACCAGCGACTGGATCACCGGCAGGTACAGCTTGCCGGGGTCGGCGTGGGAGAACCCGGCGTTCCGGTCCGGGTTCCATTGCATCGGGGTGCGGACCGCGTCACGGTCCTCGAGCCAGATGTTGTCCCCCATGCCGATCTCGTCCCCGTAGTACAGGAACGGGCTGCCGGGCAGGGACAGCAGCAGGGCGTTGATGAGCTCGATCTCGGAGCGGGAGTTATCCAGCAGCGGGGCCAGCCGGCGCCGGATGCCGATGTTGGCGCGCATGCGTGGATCCGGCGCGTACCAGCCGAGCATCGCGGCGCGTTCGTCRGRAGTGACCATTTCCAGCGTCAGTTCGTCGTGGTTGCGCAGGAACGTGCCCCACTGGGCGCCTTCGGGAATGTCCGGCGTGTCCTTCATCGTCTCGATGATGGGTGCTGCCTTCTGGTCCCGCAGCGCGTAGTACAGCCGCGGCATGATCGGGAAGTGGAACGCCATGTGGCATTCCGGTTCCTCTTCGGTGCCGAAGTACTCCACCACTTCGGCGGGCGGCTGGTTGGCCTCGGCAATAATCACGCGGCCCGGGTAGCTTTCATCGACCATCCGGCGCAGCTGGCGGAGGAATTCGTGGGTCTGCGGCAGGTTCTCGCAGTTGGTGCCCTCCTCCTCGAACAGGTACGGGATGGCGTCGGCCCGGAAGCCGTCGATGCCCTGGTCCAGCCAGAACCGCACGACGTCGAAGAGCGCGTCAATGACCTTGGGGTTCTCGAAGTTCAGGTCGGGCTGGTGGCTGAAGAACCGGTGCCAGAAGAACTGCCGGCGGATGGGGTCGAAGGTCCAGTTGGATTCCTCCGTGTCCACGAAGATGATGCGGGCGTCTTCGTACTTCTCGTCTGTGTCGCTCCAGACGTAGAAGTCGCCGAACGGACCGTCGGGGTCTTTCCGCGACTCCTGGAACCACGGGTGCTGGTCGGAGGTGTGGTTCAGCGGAAGGTCGATGATGACCCGGACGCCCCGGGCATGGGCCTCGGCCACGAGCCGTTTGAAGTCGCTGATGGTGCCGAACTCGTCCAGCACGGAGTTGTAGTCCGAGATGTCGTACCCGCCGTCGCGCAGCGGTGACTGGAAGAACGGCGGGAGCCAGAGGCAGTCCACCCCGAGCCACTGCAGGTAGTCCAGTTTCTCGATCAGGCCGTGGAAGTCGCCCGAGCCGTCTCCGTTGCCGTCGGCGAAGCCCCGGACGAGGACCTCGTAGAAGACCGCCTTGCGGTACCAGAGGGGATCGTGCTGGAGGCCCGGGGCATTCAATTCAAAGCTCCCCCTCGGGCTGAAGTGCTGGCTCGGGTTCTGCGGGCTAAAACTCACTGGCACTACCTCCGGATGCTAAGGATGTGAACGGGCTCGAGGTGCGGGTCCAGGCGGACGTAGTTGTACTCCCCCCATTCCCAACTCTCGCCGGTCAGCAGGTCATCAACCATGAAACGGCCGTTGTGCGTGAAGTTCTCCGGGTCCAGTTCCAGCGCCGGCAGGTCCAGGGACACCGTGCTCTCCCGGGTGCCGTGCGGGTCCACGTTGACGACGATGATCAGGGTGTCCTTGGTCCCGTCCGCGAGGGTCTTGTGCTTGGAGTACACCACGGTGGAGCTGTCCGAGCTCTGGTGCATCGTCAGGTTCTGCAGATCCCCCAGGGCCGGGTGCGCGCGCCGGATCGCGTTGAGCCGGGTCAGATACGGGGCCAGGGTGCGCCCCGATTCTGCCGCCGCGTCCCAGTCGCGGGCCTTGTACTCAAACTTCTCGTTGTCGATGTACTCCTCGGCGCCGGGACGCGCCACGTGTTCGTAAAGCTCAAAGCCGGCGTACACCCCCCAGATGGGGCTTGCCGTCGCGGCCAAGGCCGCACGGATCTTGAAGGCCGCCGGGCCGCCGAACTGCAGGTATTCGGTGAGGATGTCCGGGGTGTTGACGAAGAAGTTCGGCCGGAAGTAGGCCGCCGACTCGTGGCTGACCTCCTGGAAGTACGTCTCCAGTTCTTCCTTGGTGTTCCGCCAGGTGAAGTAGGTGTAGGACTGCTGGAAGCCGGCCCGGCCAAGAGCGTGCATCATGGCCGGGCGGGTGAACGCCTCGGCGAGGAAGACGACGTCGGGGTGCTTCTTATTGACCTTGCCGATTAGCCATTCCCAGAACCACACGGGTTTGGTGTGCGGATTGTCSACSCGGAACASCTTKACGCCGTGGCTGACCCAGAGCATCACAATCCTTAGAATTTCATTGGACAGCCCCGCGGGGTCGTTGTCGAAATTCAGCGGGAAAATGTCCTGGTATTTCTTTGGCGGATTCTCCGCGTAGGCAATAGTGCCGTCGACGCGCGTGGTGAACCATTCCGGGTGGCTTTGCACCCACGGGTGGTCCGGCGCGGCCTGCAGGGCCAGGTCCAGGGCCACCTCGAGTCCCAACTCACCGGCCCGCGCCACGAAGGCGTCGAAGTCCTCGAAGGTGCCCAGATCCGGGTGGATGGCGTCGTGGCCGCCCTCGTGGGATCCGATGGCCCATGGCGAACCGGGATCGTGCGGTCCGGCGATCAGGGTGTTGTTCGGCCCCTTGCGGTGCTGGACGCCGATCGGGTGGATCGGCGGCATGTAGATGATGTCAAAGCCCATGGCGGCGACGGCGTCGAGGCGCTGCGCGGCGGTGCGGAAGTTGCCGGAGGTCCATTCCCCCGTGTCGTGGTTGCGCACGGCACCTTCGGAGCGGGGGAAGAATTCGTACCAGGCGCCGGCTCCGGCAAGCTTTCGCTCCACCAGCAGCGGGTAAGGCTCGGAAACCGTCACAAGTTCGCGGATGGGCTGGCGTTCGACGACGGCGGCGACGTCGGCGCCGAAGCCGGCGGCGAGGCGTTCCTCGGGTGTCCGGGACGTGTCGGAGAGGACGACGACGGCCATCCGCAGCGTTCTGCGGTCACCGGAGGGGCGGGAGGCGTCTTCGGAGGCTTCGGCCAGCAGGGCGGCACCTTCGGACAGCATGAGCTCGACGTCGATGCCGGCCTCCACCTTGACCTCGGCGTTGTGGTGCCAGGTGCCGTAGCGGTCGTGCCAGGCCTCGATGACGAAGGACCAGTTGCCAGTGGCGGGCGGGGTCAGGAGGCCTTCCCAGCGGTCCGTGCCCATTCCGCGGGGGCCGGGCGGCGGGGCGAGGCGGACCCGCTGCCGCTCTTTGCCGCGGGGGTCGAGCAGGACGGCGCTGACCCCGAGCTGGTCGTGTCCCTCCCGGAACGCGGTGGCTCCCACGACAATGGTTTGGCCCTCGACGGCTTTGGCGGGAAACTTTCCGCCCTCCACCGAAGGCTGCACGGCGGTGATCGGAAAGCGGCCAAATCGAAGGCCATCCGTGATCAGGGCCTTGGGCTTTTGCTTGGACACGGCGCTGGTTCGCGAGTTATTCGTCACAGCCTCGACGTTATCTACAAAACGGCCAGAATGCTAAGGCCTCGAACGTTTTCCGGAGGTTTCCGGTTCTGGTCGGAGTGATATCCGTCATTTACGGGAAAGAATCTTAAAGCAGTTCCGGGGCACCGACTTGTCCGTTAGTGTTTCGCAGGTGAAGGCAATCCGCAGATTTACCGTCCGAACCGTACTTCCGGAGTCGATCCGGCCGCTGGCCCGGCTCGCCACCAATCTCCGGTGGTCCTGGCACCGGCCCACCCGGGAGCTTTTCGAGGGGCTCAACCCCKGGATCTGGGCGGAGAGCGCCCACGACCCCGTGACCTTCCTGGGCCTGGTGAGCCGGGAAGAGCTGCAGCGCCTCGCCGCGGACCAGGACGTGGTGCGGCGCGTCCACGCCGCGGCCGATGACCTCGACCGGTACCTGGAACAGCCGCGCTGGTACCAGAGCCTGGGCGACGGCGCGCCGGCATGCATCGCCTACTTCTCGCCGGAGTTCGGCATCACCGAGGTCCTGCCCCAGTACTCCGGCGGCCTTGGCATCCTGGCCGGGGACCACCTGAAAGCGGCCTCGGACCTTGGCGTGCCGCTGATCGGCGTCGGCCTCCTGTACCAGGCCGGCTACTTTAAGCAGTCGCTCTCCCGGGACGCCTGGCAGCAGGAAACGTACCCGGTCCTCGACCCCGACGGGCTGCCCCTGACGCTCCTGCGCGAGGCCTCCCCGGACGGCAACGGCAAACCGGTCCAGATCTCGCTGCCGCTTCCCCAGGGACGGCGCCTGCTGGCGCACGTGTGGCGGGCCGACGTCGGACGTGTGCCGCTGCTGCTGCTGGATTCCAACGTTCCGGGCAACGACGAGGCCGCCCGCGGCATCACCGACCGCCTGTACGGCGGCGGCGGTGACCACCGGCTGCAGCAGGAGCTCCTGCTGGGCATGGGCGGGGTCAAGGCGCTGCGGGAGTTCCAGCGGCTCACGGGCGTCCCCGCGCCGGAGGTCTTCCACACCAACGAGGGCCACGCCGGGTTCCTCGGCGTCGAGCGGATCCAGGAATTGATGTCCGGCGCGGCGCCGCTGAGCTGGGAGGAGGCCCTGGCCTCCGGGCGCGCGTCCACGGTGTTCACCACCCACACGCCGGTGCCGGCGGGGATCGACCGCTTTGAAATCTCCCAGATTCAGCACTTCTTCGAAGCCGGCCTCGCCCCGGACGTCCCGGTGGCCAAAATCCTGGACCTGGGCCGCGAAGACTTCGCCGACGGCAACCCGTTCGTGTTCAACATGGCCGTGATGGGGCTGCGGCTGGCCCAGCGGGCCAACGGTGTGGCCAAACTGCACGGCGTGGTCTCGCGCGGGATGTTCTCCGCCCTCTGGCCGGGCTTCGACCACTCCGAAATCCCCATCACCTCCGTCACCAACGGCGTGCACGTCCCCACCTGGGTGGACCCCCGCATCGCCGCGCTGGCGCGGGACCAGTTCGGTGCCGAGGCGGAGGCGCAGGGCCGGTGGGACCTGGCCTACAACGTCACCGACGAGGACCTCTGGGCGTTGCGGCGCGAGATGCGGGTGTCCCTGGTGGAGGATGTCCGGCGCCGGCTCCGGGCCGCGTGGAAGAAGCGCGGCGCGGCCGACGCCGAGCTGGCGTGGACGGACTCCGTCCTGGATCCGGACGTCCTGACCATCGGCTTTGCCCGCCGCGTGCCGACCTACAAGCGGCTGACTCTGATGCTGCGCGACCCGGAACGGCTCAAGGCGCTGCTGCTGCACAAGACGCACCCCATCCAGCTGGTCATCGCCGGGAAGTCCCACCCGGCGGACGACGCCGGCAAGAAGATGATCCAGGACCTCGTCCGGTTCACCGACGACCCCGCCGTGCGGCACCGGATCGCGTTCCTGCCCAACTACGACATCGCCATGGCCCGGACCCTGTTCCCCGGCTGCGATGTGTGGCTGAACAACCCGCTGCGCCCCCTGGAGGCCTGCGGTACCTCCGGCATGAAGGCTGCCCTGAACGGTTCGCTGAACCTCTCGGTCATGGACGGCTGGTGGGATGAGATGTACGACGGCGAGAACGGCTGGGCGATCCCGACCGCCAACAACGACGCCTCCCCGGAGGAACGCGATGACATCGAGGCGGCGGCACTGTACGAGCTGCTCGAAACGCAGGTTGCGCCGAGGTTCTACGGGCTGACCGTGTCCGACGCCGCGGGCGCTGCCGGACCGTCCCAGCCCGGCCCGCAGGCCGTTCCTACGCACTGGGTTTCGATGATCAAGCACACCATGTCCCACCTGGGCCCGGCGGTTTCCGCGGAACGGATGCTCCGGGACTACGTCAACGTCCTGTACCGGCCCGCCGCGATCGCAGGTCGCCACGCTGTGGCGGACAACTACGCCCAGGCCAAGGCCCTGGCGGCGTGGAGCTCACGGGTCCGGGCCGCATGGCCGCACATCCAGGTCGAACACGTCGACTCGGTGGGGGTCTCCGAGGACCCGCAGATCGGCGATCTGTTGCAGGTAAATGCGTACGTGGCGCTGCGTGAGCTTTCACCGGACGACGTCTATGTTGAGGTGGCCTACGGCCGGGCCGAGGACACCGACGAGCTGACGGACATCACGGTCGCGGAGCTCAAGGCCGCCGAAGACCTCGGCAAGGGCCGGCACCTCTTCAGCGGCACGCTGGTGATCGACCGTTCGGGGTCCTTCGGCTACACCGTGCGTGTGCTCCCCAAGAACGGTGCCCTGGCCTCAAAAGCGGAGCTGGGCCTGATCGTCAACGCCTGACCGTCACCGCGGCCTGACCGTCACCGCGTGGCGTGCTGGCTCTCTTTAGAGGCAGACGGCGATGACGTCCAGGCTCTTGCCGGCGTAGCCTTCGGCGTCCTGCAGCGTTTCGCAGATGACGCCGAAGGAGCGGTCCGCGCGGAGCGCGGCAGGCACCTGCCAGATGAACGTGACGGGGGCCTCGCCGTCGTCCGTCACGGCATCCGCGACGTCGTGCAGCGAATCGTGCAGGGCATCCAGGTCCGTGCCGTAGTCCTCCGGGACGTCCAGGAGCTCGCCGAACGTGTCCAGGACCGCCTGCTTGGTGTCGGCGGCGGGGACCACCAGGGCGCGCCGGCCGGCGTCGCCGATTTGCGCCGTGAGTTCTTCGATGGTCCAGGTCTCTGCCGAGTAAATCTTCATGGGGTCCTTAATCTCGAATTATTTAGGTGCGGTAGATATTGATCGTGTTGGCCTGGACGAGGTCGCGCTCACCGGAGGCGACGCGGGCGCCCTGACGCCGGTCATGGAGTTCGGACGTCGTCACGCGGAGTTCGAAGAGCCGGTGCCCGGTGCCGTCCTCATTGCTCAGCCGAGGCAAGGTGACCTTGACGTCGTCGGCGCCGCCGTTGACCACCACGAGGCCGTCGACGTGCCCGTCGTCGGACCCGAGCAGGAGCTGGATCACCCGGTGGCCGGGGTCATGCCACGTGTCGGCGGACATGGGCTGGCCGTCCACATCGAACCAGTGGAAGTAGGACTGGTTGTCACGCGCCGGGTAATCATGCGGCTGGCTGGCCAGAAACTCCTTGCGCAGCCGGATGACGCGTTTGGTGGTGCGCAGCATCGCATGGGATTCCGTGGTGCTGGTCCAGTCGATCCAGGTCAGTGCATTGTCCTGGCAGTAGGCGTTGTTGTTCCCCTGCTGGGTCCGGCAGATCTCGTCCCCGGCGGTGATCATGGGTACGCCCTGGGAAATCATCAGGCAGGCCATCAGGTTCCGCCTGCTTTGGGCGCGCCGGGCGAGGATGTCGCCGTCTTCAGTGGGGCCCTCGAAACCGTGGTTGTAGCTGCGGTTATCGCCGTGGCCGTCCCGGTTCTGCTCGCCGTTGGCCTCGTTGTGCTTGCGGTCGTAGGCCGTCAGGTCGGCCAGGGTGAAGCCATCGTGGGCCGTGATCAGGTTCAGCGAGGCAAGCCGGGACCGGCCCGAGGACTCGAACAACCGGGCGGAACCAGAGAGGGCGTCCGCGAGGCGGGCCACCGGGCYGCCGCTGCCACCGCCGTCGATCGCGGCGCGGTCGGCGAGCCAGAAGCTGCGGACGGCGTCGCGGAAATGATCGTTCCAGTCCACCCACCCGGCGGGAAACCGGCCGGTCTGCCAGCCGCCGTAGCCCACGTCCCAGGGTTCGGAAATCAGCTTGACGCCGGACAGGACCGGATCGGCTCCGACTGCGACGAGGAAGGGGTGCCTCGGATCGAATTCGTTGGCGCTGTTGCGGCACAGCGTGACGGCGAGGTCGAAGCGGAACCCGTCGATGTGGAACTCGCTCACCCAGTAGCGCAGGGAATCCAGCACCAGCTGCACGACGCGGGGTTCGCCGAAGTTCAGGCTGTTGCCGCAGCCCGTGGTGTCCACGTACCTGCCGTGGCCGTCGTTGCGGTAGTACTGCATTTCGCCCAGGCCGCGGAAGCTCAGGGTGGGGCCGTCCGTGCCGCCCTCGGCGGTGTGGTTGTAGACGACATCGAGGATGACTTCGAGTCCGGCGGCATGCAGCAGCTTGACCATGCCCTTGAACTCGTCCTGGACCGCGTGGGCGCCGGCGGCCTGGGCGGCTTCGGTGGCGTAGCCGGGATGCGGGGCGAAGAACGCGGCCGTGTTGTAGCCCCAGTAGTTCGTCAGCCCGAGCTGCTGCAGGTGCGGCTCGTCCACGTGGAAATGCACGGGCAGGAGCTGGACCGCCGTGACGCCCAGCGAGATCAGGTGCTCGATCATGGCCGGGTGGGCCATCCCGGCATACGTCCCCTGCAGGTCCTCCGGAATGTCCGGGTGCAGCTTCGTCTGGCCGCGGACGTGGGCCTCGTAAACGATCGTGTTGCGCCACGGGACCCGCGGGCTGCGGTCCAGACCCCAGTCAAAGTCGTTAGCGACCCGGACGCTGGTGATCAGCCCCTCGCGTTCGTCGACGGCCCGGCCGTAGGGGTCCATCAGCAGCGGCTGCTCGCCGGCGGCATCGAAATCCGTGGCGGGCATGGACAGCGGGAGGGCCTCGTGTTCCGGGGAGGACCGGAAGCCATAGCGCGAGCCGGCGGGAATGCCCTCAACAATTCCGTGGTGGACGCCGTCGGTGACGTTGGGCAGGGTCTTCACCTGCCAGGTTCCCCCGGGCGCCTGATATTCGATCTCCAGCGTGGTTACGCCGGGCGCGTAGACGGCCACGTTGGCGAACGCGCCCCGGGGATCGTCCACTGCCGGCGACCCGGTATGTGGAACGCTGATCCCCAGCGGAAACGCCCGCGAAGCGTCTACGGTGGAAGCGGTATCTATGTAAGACATAACCATTGCTTAAAGCTTAGCCGGGCCAGACAAATGGCCCCCGTTTTCGTTTTCATGACGTTTTGCAGTGTACGGACCGCCGCACTGCATACTGTAATGGAGCGCCGAGTTGGAGGTAATTGTGCGCGTTGCACTAGCCCAAATCATTACCGGCCGTGACGTGGCCGCAAACCTGGACCTCGTGGACGCCTACGCGCGCCAGGCCAAGGCCGGCGGCGCGGACCTCGTGGTATTCCCGGAAGCCACCATGCGGGCCTTCGGCAATTCGCTCCTGGATATCGCAGAGCCGCTGGACGGCCCGTGGGCATCCCGCGTCCGTGACCTCGCGGCAGAGCTCGGCCTGGTGATCGTCGCCGGCATGTTCACTCCCGGCACCGCCGGCAACGGCGCCAAGGTGCGCAACACCCTGCTGGTCACCGGCCGCGGCCTCGAGGCCAGCTACGACAAGATCCACCTGTTCGATGCTTTCGGTTTCGCCGAGTCGGACACGGTTGACGCCGGCACGGCCCCCGTCACCTTCGAGCTCGACGGCGTGACGTTCGGCCTCGCCACGTGCTACGACGTCCGTTTCCCGGACCTGTTCACGGAAAACGCGGACCTCGGCGCCGACGTCAACATTGTGTGCGCTTCCTGGGGCTCGGGCCCCGGCAAGGCCGAGCAGTGGAAGCTCCTGGCCCGCGCCCGCGCCTTGGACTCCACCACCCTGATTCTCGCCTGCGGCCAGGGCGACCCCGCCAGCGTGGGTCACCCGGTCAAGGGTTCCGCCCCCACCGGCGTCGGGAACTCCGTGGTGGTCTCCCCCATGGGAGATGTCCTCGAAGAGCTCGACGGCGCCCCCGGACTGCTGTTCGCTGACCTGGACACCGCCGCGGTCCAGGAAGCCCGCACCAAACTCCCGGTCCTGGCCAACCGCCACAAGTTCTAAGTCACTATCGGCCAAGTTCGCAATGGTTACGTCCCGCGGTCACCAACCGCCGGGCTGGTTCAGCCAAAGACCCTCCCTCACTTTTGGCACGTTAAACGGAAACGCTCCACCACGTTTCGCACGTTTAACCGAAGCGCTCCCCCACAAGAAGTGAGGGAGCGCTTAGCCGTTTACCGCGAAAGGTGAGGGAGCGTTTGACGTTTTACGACCAAAGGTGAGGGAGCGTCGGAGACGGGACCGGAGTTTTGCTAAGGAGCGCATCGCCGACCAGAACCGAGTAAGGCCGCCTGCGGCCGCTCGAGGACTACTTTGCGGCGCGCTGGCGGGAGATTTCGTAGAGGGAGATGCCGACGGCCATGGAGGCGTTGAGGGATTCCATGGCGGAGTCGATCGGGATGGAGACGATCTGGTCGCAGTTTTCGCGGACCAGGCGGCTCAGGCCCTTGCCCTCGGACCCGACGACGATGCATACCGGTTCGGTGGCCAGGGTGAGCTCGGGCAGCGAGACGTCGCCGTCGCCGTCGAGACCCAGGACGTAGATCCCCATGTTCTTGAACGCCTTGAGCGTGTTGTTCAGGTTGGCCGCGCGGGCGACGGGGACGCGGACGGCTGCACCGGCGCTGGTCTTCCAGGCCGAGGCGGTGACGCCCACGGAGCGGCGCTCCGGGACTACGACGCCGTGGCCGCTGAAAGCCGAGACGGAGCGGATGATCGCGCCGAGGTTTCGGGGATCGGTGATGCCGTCGAGCGCGACGAAGAGCGGGGCGTTGGCTACGTGGCCCTTCTTCCAGGCCTCGAGGGTTTCTTCGGCGAGCTCGTACGCGTCCTGGTATTCATACGGCGGGATCTGCAGCACGAGGCCCTGGTGGATGGCGTCGTCGGTCATCCGGTCGAGCTCGGGCTTGCCGGTTTCCATCAGCGGGATGCCGCGTTCGGCGGCCAGCTTCAGGGATTCCTTGACGCGGTCGTCCATTTCGATGCGGACTGCGACATGCAGGGCCTTGGCCGGGATACCGGCGCGCAGGGCTTCGACCACCGAGTTGCGCCCGGTGACGACCTCTTCGGTGGCGCGACCCTTGGGACCGGAGCGGCCGGTGCGGGCGGCGGCGCTGGTAGTGCGGCTTCCGCTGGCGCGCTTGGCCTCGGAGCGTTCGGCGAGCTGCTTGTTCTTGAACGCCTTGTGGTAGGGGCGGTCCTCCGCCTTCGGCGTGGGGCCCTTGCCTTCCAGAGCCTTGCGGCCGTGACCGCCGGTTCCGACGGAGGGGCCCTTCTTCAATTTGACCGAGCGGCGACCGTTGTTGGCCATGAGTTTCACCCTTTAAATACGCGATTCGTTGACAAGTCTGACCTCCAGTCTACTGACTCGAGTAAAATCCACGATTTCGGGGTGGCCCGGAAGGGACGACGGCGGCCCACTTCACCGGCCGCCGGCAACGGGGTTTAGCCGCGCTTCAGGCTCCAGCTCGCCCCGTCCGGGCCGTCCTCGACGACGACGCCGGCTGCGGCCAGCGTGTCCCGGATGGCGTCGGACGCTGCCCAGTCCTTGGCGGCCCGGGCGTGGGCGCGCGCCTCCAGCTGAGCCTCGACCAGGACGCCAAGGGCGGTGTTGGCTTGGTCGTCGGCCGCCGGCGTTGCGGTGGCGTTGAGGCCGAGGACGTCCAGCATGGCGGTGACGCTGGCCAGCGCCAGACCCGCGGCGTCGAGGTCGCCGTCGGTGAGAGCCGTGTTGCCGGCACGGACGGTCTCGTGGAGCACTGCCAGTGCCTGCGGAACGTTGAGGTCATCGTCCATGGCCACCCCAAAAGCTTCCGGGACAGAACCAGCGGATGCATCCGGTCCCGGGTCGGGCAGGACCCGGCTTGCGCGGCTGATGAACCCGTCAATCCGTTCGACGGCGGCGGCCGCCTCCTGCAGCGACGTCGGCTGGTAGTCCAGGACCGAGCGGTACTGCGCCTGGCCGAGGTAGTAGCGGACCACGCGGGCCGGGGCGAGTTCGAGCATTTCGGCCGGGCTGACGGTGTTGCCGATGGACTTGGACATCTTCTCGCCGGCGTAGGTGACCATGCCGTTGTGCATCCAGAAGTTCGCGAAGCCGTGGCCCGCCGCCTGGGACTGCGCCATTTCGTTTTCGTGGTGCGGGAAGCGCAGGTCCAGGCCGCCGCCGTGGATGTCGAACTCGGTGCCGAGGTACTTGGTGACCATGGCCGAGCATTCGAGGTGCCAGCCCGGGCGGCCGGCGCCCCACGGGGAGGACCAGCTCGCCGTCGTCGGCTCGCCGTCCTTGTAGCCCTTCCACAGCGCGAAGTCGCGGGGGTCCTTCTTGCCGCGGGGGTCCGCGTCCGGGGCGCCCTGCATGTCGTCGAGTTTCTGCCGCGTCAGCGAGCCGTACTTGGACCAGGAACGCACGTCGAAGTAGACGTCGCCGGAGTCGTCCAGAGCCGGGTAGGCGTGGCCTCGGTCGATCAGCTGCTGGATGAGGGTGTGCATTTCCGGGATGTGGCCGGTAGCGCGGGGCTCATAGGTGGGGCGGGAGACGCCCAGGGTGTCATAGGCCTTGAGGAATTCCTGCTCGTAGCGGTAGGCCAGGGCCCACCATTCCTCGTTGCGGAGGGCTCCTGGCTCGTCTTCAAAGTCGGCGCCGAACGAGGCGGCCGACTTGGCAAGGATCTTGTCGTCGATGTCGGTGACGTTGCGGACTGCCGTCACCCGGAAACCGCGGTACTGCAACCAGCGGGTCAGCTGGTCGAACGCAATGGCCGAGCGGATGTGGCCGACGTGTGGCATGCCCTGGACGGTGGCTCCGCAGTAGTACAGGCTCACCTTGCCAGGTACCAGGGGGACGAAGTCGCGGACTTCGGCGGATGCAGTGTCGTAAAAGCGCAGGGTCACCGCTCCAGATTAGCCGATGGCGCTCCGGGGCCTGACCCGCGGCTTTGCCGGCACGGCGCAGGCCGGCACGGCACAGGCCGGCAGGCCAGCCGCCGGAGACGGCCGGTGCAGTGGCCTACTTGCAGTATTGGCCGATCTTGTTGATCTGCTCCGTGAGCTGGGCCGTCTGTTGATCCGTCTTGGTTCCCGTAGGGCTCGCCGCAACCTGCTTCATGATCTCGGCCATCTGCTGGATCGGGGCGCCCACCTCCGGCGCTACCTTGTCCGCAACCTCCTGGTAGTGCTGGCCAATCTGCCCTGCCTGCTCCTTCGCGCTCCCGGAGGGCACGAAGGTGTCGGTGTTGAGGAACTTACAGCTTTCCTCGACGCTGAGCTTCGGAGTGGCGCTAGGCGTTTGGGGCGTTGTCGTGGAGGCGGCACAGCCGCTCAGCATGGTCCCTGCCACGAGTACGACGGCGGTCAGCAGCTTCTTCACGGCAGGTCTCCTGGCAGTTCGGAACGGGTGTCTCGCTTGGGTCTTCCCTCAAGCGTAGGGGACCGGGGCCGGCTGTGCTTAACCTGCGGTGATTAGCCTGCCGTGCTTAACCTGCGGTGATTAGCCTGCCGGATACACGAGCGCTGTAGCCACGGCTGAGATCCCCTCGCCGCGGCCGGTGAACCCGAGCCCGTCGCTCGTGGTGGCCGTGACGCTCACCGGCGCCGCGGCAGCAGCGCTGAGGACCTGCTGGGATTCCTCCCGCCGCGGGCCGAACTTTGGCCGGTTCGCCACGAACTGAACGGCGATGTTGCCGATTTCGAATCCGTGGGCGCGAACAATCCTGGCGGCCTCGGCCAGCAGGGTCACGCCGGATGCTCCGGCATATTCGGGACGGTCCGTACCGAAGTGCGTGCCCAGATCCCCGATCCCGCAGGCCGAGAAGAGCGCGTCGGCGGCGGCATGGGCCACGGGGTCGCCGTCTGAGTGGCCGGACAGACCCCGCTCCCCCTCCCAGAAGAGGCCGCCGAGCCACAGCGGCTGCGGCTCCTCCTCGGCGGCGAAGGCATGGACATCGATGCCGATCCCGGTCCGGGGAATGACCGGGGGAACGACTGGCGGGTTGGCGGACATGCTCATCCCTCCACCCAGCGCAAGCCCAGGGGTCCTTCAAGAAGGCCTTCGGCCAGGATCAGGTCCAGGGGCGTGGTGATCTTCAGGGACTGGCTGGCGCCGCGTACAGCGTGGACCGGGACCCCGATGAGCTCCACAAGCATCGCGTCGTCCGTGACGAGGGCGGCCTGGCCGGCGTCGAACCCGGAGGCAGCCTCGTGGGCGCGCTTGAGGGTGCTCAGCGCGAATCCCTGCGGTGTCTGCACGGCGCGGAGCGACTCCCGGGGCGCCGTCCCGGTGACCAGCTCGGGGGCCACCGCGGCGCCGTCGCCGGTGGTCGGTTCCACGGTCTTGACGGTGTCGACGACCGGTATCACCGGGATGACGGCCGAGGCACCGGCGCCGAGCGCCGCTGCCACGCGGTGAAAGACGGCTTCAGGCGTCAGCGCCCGGGCGGCGTCGTGGACCAGCACCGATTCGATATCGGGCAGGAGGGCCGCCATCGCGGCGCGGACTGAATCGGCGCGGTCCGCACCGCCGTCGACGACCGTCACGACGGGAACCCGGACGCCGTTGCCCGACGCTGCTCCGGCTTGCCCGGCCGCAAGCTCCTGCGTGAAGGCCTCGCACAGCGCCCGCAACTCAGTGTCACCCGGGGGGAGCGCAATGCAGATCTGCTGTGCGATCCCGGCAGCCGCCACACCGCGAAGGGCGTGGGTGAGGATGGTGTCCCCGCCGAGAGGCACCTTTGCTTTCGGCATGCCGTAGCCCAGGCGCTGGCCGGAGCCGGCGGCTACAACTATGACCGCCGTGGCGGGACCGGGCTGTGACGTATTCGCCTGTGACGTATTCGTCGGTGCAGTATCCATGGGCACAAGACTACGTCCCCGCGCCTCGGACCATCCCGTTGCCCTGGTTGTGGCTGCCCTGGAGCGCTCAAAGGGACCTCAACTGATAGCGCAACGGAGGGGGCGGCCGCTGAAAAGGGCAAAAAGAAGCCCCGGCGGCTGACGCCACCGGGGTTCGATTCTTAATCTGCGCCGGCCCTGTTGGGCCGGCCCTGTGCTAGGAAGCCAGGACCTCGTCGAGAACGCTTGCAGCCTTCTCTTCATCGGTCTTCTCAGCCAGTGCCAGTTCCGAAATCAGGATCTGACGGGCCTTGGCCAGCATGCGCTTCTCTCCCGCGGAGAGACCCCGGTCGTGATCACGGCGCCAGAGGTCACGGACGACCTCGGCTACCTTGATGACGTCACCGGAAGCAAGCTTTTCCAGGTTTGCCTTGTAGCGACGCGACCAGTTGGTGGGTTCTTCAGTGAACTCGGCCCGCAGCACGTCGAACACGTGCTCCAAGCCTTCCTTGCCCACTACGTCCCGAACCCCTACCAGGTCAACGTTTTCTGCTGGAACTTCAATGGTCAGATCACCCTGAGCCACCTTGAGCTTGAGATACATCTTCTCTTCGCCCTTGACGGTGCGCATCTTGATTTCTTCAATTTTGGCTGCACCGTGGTGAGGGTAAACTACTGTCTCGCCGACCTCAAAAACCATGTGGACATTCCCCTTTCCCGCAGACCAGTTTATCACGATTAAGGCATACAACTGGCATCAAAAGGTGCCTGGAACCGCATGAATCCGGGGAAAATGGCCGCAATCCGCCCCCTCAAACCCCTTGACGAATGCGGATAATAGTGCCTGCGGCCCTAACTGCCAAGAGGTTTCCGTCCCCCGCCGAGCCGGGACCCGTCGCCGGAGGAGCACACGTGGCCGCGCTTGTGTGTAGTCGCCGAATCCTTGTTTGCGGCCGATTGCGGCTAGGCTATGGCTGAATAATGTTTCAAGACTCTCAAGGAGTGCGTGACGTGCGTTTCACTGCGATGAACCGGGGCCAGCGCGGCAAGCTGGCAATGGCAACGGCTGCACTTGGCATCGGCCTGTTGTCCCTGACCGGCTGCGGCTACATCAACGCCCAGCAGACCACGGAGCAGTACGCGGCCTCGGACGGAACCCGGACGGATCTCGGTGCGCTGCAGCTGCGCAACTTCATCATCGTCTCCGATGGCGAGGACAAGCCGGGCCGTGTGATCGGCGCCGTGTACAACACCTCCTCCAACGACGTGGTGCTGACCATCAAGGGTGCGGAGGGCTCGCAGACCCAGGTTCCGGTCAAGAAGAACTCCTACACCATGCTCAACGACTCCACCGACGCCGCGATCCTGACCCCGGCCGGCGCCAAGCCAGGCGCCGTCCTCGAGGTCACCATCTCCGAGAACGGCACCAACAAGGAAGCCAAGTTCACGGTTCCGGTCATGGACGGCACGATCGTCGACTACAAGTCGTACCTGCCGACGCCGGCGCCCACCGGGTCCGGCACGGCCACGTCGACGGAGACGGCTACGCCGACCGAGACGGCCACACCGACGCCGAGCAGCACGGCCGGCCACTAGCTTCAACGGCTGGACCTATTGCAAAAGGAGGGGCACCTGCAGGTGCCCCTCCTTTTGTGTGTCCCCTGATGTACAACTGCGCCGGACTTCCAGCGGCCCGGCAGCAGGGCAGTAGTGCTGCAGCGGCCCGGCAGCAGCGGCCGCCGGGCTGCCTCTTCCGACCTTTAGGGCTCGAACTTGTAGCCCAGCCCCCGGACCGTGATCAGGTACCGCGGCGCGGACGCATCCGGCTCGATCTTGCTGCGCAGCCGCTTGACGTGGACGTCGAGGGTCTTGGTGTCCCCGACGTAGTCGGAGCCCCAGACCCTGTCGATCAGCTGCCCGCGGGTCAGGACCCGGCCGGAGTTCCGCAGCAGCATCTCCAGCAGCTCGAACTCCTTGAGCGGCAAGGCGACCTGCTCGCCCCCGACGCTGACCACGTGGCGTTCAATGTCCATCCGAACAGGACCGGCCTGCACCGTGGTGGAGACAAGCTCCTCCGGCTCGCTCTGGCGCCGCAGGACGGCCCGGACCCGGGCCACGAGTTCCCGCGAGGAGTAGGGCTTGGTGACATAGTCGTCGGCACCCAGTTCTAGCCCCACCACCTTGTCGATTTCCGAGTCCTTGGCCGTCAGCATGATCACGGGCACCCCGGAGCGTTGCCGGAGTTGGCGGCAGACCTCGGTGCCGGACTGGCCAGGCAGCTGCAGGTCCAGGAGCACGAGGTCGGCGCCGTTGCGGTCGAATTCGGTGATGGCGTCCAGTCCGTTGTCCACCACCTCCACTTCGAAGCCTTCTTTACCCAACAGGTAGGACAGGGGGTCGCTGAAGGACTCCTCGTCCTCGACAATCAGAATCCTGCTCAAGCGGTAGCTCCTTGCTCATGGACGCCTGCGGCGTCACGTCGTTGCGGTCTGGGGTCCCGACTGGAAGTTTGGGCAGCGGGCTTGCCCGCCTCGGGGACGTCGCCGTCGTCCTGCCCTTCTATCTCGGGAAGTCGAATGGTGAACGTGGAACCCTGGCCGAGCCGGGACCACAGGGTCACCTCGCCGCCGTGGTTGGAAATGACGTGCTTGACGATGCTCAGGCCAAGCCCGGTGCCGCCGGTCTGCCGCGAGCGGGCRGCATCCACGCGGTAGAAGCGCTCAAAGACGCGCTCCTGGTCCTCGGCGCTGAGCCCATCGCCCTGGTCCGTCACCGAGACCGCCACGAGACCGTCCTTGGCCCGGATGCCCACGCCCACCTTGGTGTTCTCCGGCGAGTAGCGGATGGCGTTATCGATCAGGTTGCGCAGGGCGGTTACGAGAAGGTCCTGGTCGCCGTAGACCAGGGCATCGGCGTGTCCGCCGACCACCAGCTGGATGTTCTTACTCTCGGCCGGCAGCACGGAGCGGTCCACGGCCTCGCTGACCACAAGGTTGATGTCCACCGGGCGGCCCTGCTGCGCGACGTTGGCGCCCTGGAGCCGGGAGAGTTCAATGATGTCMTGGACAAGCGCCGCAAGCCGTGTCGATTCCTTGTGCATGCGCTTGGCGAACCGCTTCACCGCCTCGGGGTCGTCAGCGGACGACTCGAGTGCCTCGGCCAGGAGGGAGATCGCCCCGACCGGTGTCTTSAGTTCGTGAGAGACGTTCGCGACGAAGTCGTTGCGGACTTCCTCGGTGCGGGTGAATTCAGTCCGGTCATCGGCCAGCAGGAGGACATATTCCTCCGTGATGACGGCGGCCCGGACCTGGACAACGATCGTGCCCTGGCCGAGCGGGCCGCGCGGCAGTTCCAGCTGCTGTTCGAGGATGACGCCGTCCCGCCGCACCTTGGCCGTCAGTTCCAGCAGCTGCTGGTGGACCACCGTGTGCCCGCGGACCAGGCCGTAGGCGTAGGCGGCGGGGCTGGCGCGGACCACGCCGTCGATCGCATCCACCACCACGAACGCGCGGCCGAGGACGGCGAGCACTTCCGCGGCCCCCTCGGGCAGCGAGGGGTCATCGACGTCGACATCGACAATATGCCGCTGCTGCTCACTGACCCGGAACGCGAGTACGCCGAACATGCCAAACGAGAGGCCGATCAGGCCGGCGATCACGCCGATGAGCATTGGATCCACGGCTCCAGCTTATGCTCTGCCACGTGACCGAAACCGAAATCTCCTGCGATTCGGGCAGCGGTTCAGCTAACGTTCACCTATTGGGGCGTAACAGTTCACCGGACCCTGAAAGAGTTGACAGTTGGAGCGCCGGTAGGTGAACCGAAATAGGCCCGCCACTTCGATTGCAGGCAATATTTCCGAGGAAAGGACGCACACGTGCGTAAGGTTTTTCAGGAGGAGCTCGCCCAGGTAAGGGAACAGCTCGTCGAGATCTCAGCGCTGGTCACAGAGGCCATCGATAAGGCCACGACAGCTTTCCAGGGCGCCGATATCGACCTCGCCGAGGACGTGATTGCCGCCGATGCCCGCATCGACTTCCTGCAGAACAGCCTCGACGAGCGGGCCATCGACATCCTCGCCCTCCAGGGCCCGGTGGCGAGCGATCTGCGCATGCTGGTTGGTTCGCTCCGGATGAGCGCCTCGCTCGAACGCATGGGCGACCTCGCCCGGCACCTGGCCCAGCTGGCGCGTCTGCGCTATCCGGCGTCAGTGGTCCCGGACCAGCTGCGGGAGACCTTCAAGGCTTTCGCGGAACAGGACCTGCTGATCGCCCAGAAGCTCACGGAGCTGCTGGCAACCCGCGACCTCGGCGTGGCCCGGGAGATCATGAAGGCCAATGGCGCCGTCAACGACCTTCACCTGAGCGTTTTCCAGGCGATCGCCCGCAGCGACTGGCAGGAGTCGCCGGCCACCACGGTGGACGTTGCCCTGGCCAGCCGCTACTTCGAGCGCTTCGCGGATCACGGCGTCTCCGTGGCCCAGAAGGTCACGTACCTGGTGACGGGCGCGTGGCAGCCGAGCACGATCGAGCACAACTGACTCCGGCCGACTGCGGCTGACTCAACCGCAGTTACAACGGCGCCGGTACAACGGCGCTGATAGCACCGCGCTGAACGAACGACGGCGTCCGGTCACCTTGGGGGTGGCCGGACGCCGTCGTTTGTGCTCTGTGCCTTGCTTAGTGCCTGGCCGGGCGGGGGCCGGTTACTTCTTGCCCTGGTTGGCGACGGCCTTGATGGCCTCGGCGGCGGCCTCGGGATCGAGGTAGGTGCCGCCCGGGTTCAGGGGCTTGAAGTCCTCATCCAGTTCGTAGACCAGCGGGATGCCGGTGGGGATGTTCAGGCTGGCGATGTCCTCGTCGCTGATCCCGTCAAGGTGCTTGACGAGGGCGCGGAGCGAGTTTCCGTGGGCGGTGACCAGGACGGTCTTACCGGCCCTGAGGTCTTCCTTGATGTCTGATTCCCAGTACGGCATGAGCCGGATCAGGACATCCTTGAGGCATTCGGTGCGCGGGATGGCGTCGCCGAGGTCCGCGTAGCGCGGGTCCCCCACCTGGGAGAACTCGGAATCGTCAGCCAGGGGCGGCGGCGGGGTGTCGTAGGACCGGCGCCACAGCATGAACTGCTCCTCGCCGAATTCGGCGAGGGTCTGGGCCTTGTCCTTGCCCTGCAGCGCGCCGTAGTGGCGCTCGTTGAGCCGCCAGTCGCGCTTGACGTCGATCCAGCCGCGGTCGGCTTTTTCCAGGGCCATGTTTGCCGTGTTGATGGCCCGCTTCAACCGCGAGGTGTAGAGGATGTCGGGGAGGATGTTGTTCTCCACGAGCAGCTCGCCGCCGCGCACCGCCTCGGCACGGCCCTGGTCATTGAGGTCAACGTCCACCCAGCCGGTGAACAGGTTCTTGGCATTCCAGTCGCTGTGGCCGTGGCGCAGCAGAATCAGCTTGTAAGTCATGGTTTTCATCCTAGCCGAGCGGTTGGCGGCGGTGCCGAGCGTTACACACCGCGCGTTTCAGAGCGTGCCTCACCTTCTGCTTCACCGCCCGCTTCAGGGCAACGCGGGGTCGCTGCCGGTCCATCCAGCGGCCACCACGGAAGTGAGGTGACCCCGCGTTGGAGGATAGGCTTGGGCGGTGGTGCAGAAGGCTGAACGGGTGCTGGCCCCCCGGAACAAGGGCGGAACGAGGGGCAGCGCGCGCGGCGGCAGGCCCGTGGGTAACGTGACCCGCGGAACCACGAACCCCAACCGGATGCGCCGCGTGGACCGCTGGCTGACCGGACCGCAGGCATGGCGGCTGCGGGCCGCGGCCCATCCTCTCGCCGTCGACCTCGGGTACGGCGCCTCACCGGCCACCGCCGTCGAACTCTTCGAACGCCTCTCCGCGGTCCGCGGGGACGTTCAAATGGTGGGGATCGAAATCGAACCGGAGCGCGTCCGGCAGGCCCAAGCCCTTGAACGGCCCGGCCTAAGGTTCCAGCTGGGCGGCTTCGAACTGCCCATGACCGGAAAGCCCGTGCTGGTCCGCGCCTTCAACGTGCTGCGGCAGTACGAGGAAGCCGACGTGGCGGGCATCTGGCGGCTGGTGCAGGACCGGCTGGCCCCGGGCGGGCTGTTCATCGACGGCACGTGCGATGAAATTGGGCGGCGCGCCGCCTGGGTGGCGCTCGACGTCGAGCGGCCGCTGAGCCTGAGCCTGTCCATGCGGTTCGGTGCCTTCGTGCTGCCCTCCGACGTTGCCGAAAGGCTGCCGAAGGCCCTGATCCACCGCAACGTGCCCGGCGAGAAGATCCACGCCTACCTGCAGGCGATGGACCAAGCCTGGCTGGAAGCGGCGCCGCTGGCTGCCTTCGGAAACCGGCAGCGCTTCGGGGCGATGTGCCGCGCACTGCTCGACGCCGGTTGGCCGATCCAGGACGGCCCGTCCCGCTGGCGGCTGGGCGAAGTGACGGTCGGCTGGGAAGCCGTGGCCCCGGGAGCTTAGGTGCCGCCGGTGGTCACCAGGGGCCGTAGGGGCCCATGTTGCTGCCGCGGCCGCGGCCGGCGTCCTTGACGGCGGGGCGGACGTCGGCGAGGTACACGGACGCGGCCGTCACCGCTGCAAGGCCGAAAATCCCGAGCGAACTGGCGCCGCCACCGCTGCCCAGCTGCGAGAGCAGGGAAAACAGTCCCACGGCGAACGCGCCGCCGGTCAGGGCCAGCCAGAAGGTCTTGGTCCGCTTCGATACGGCCTCGAACGCGTTGGCCTTGTGCCGGAGACAATCGAAAAACGCCCATGCCTCAAGGACAAAGGCCACGACAGCCAGGACCAGGTAAACCCCGGATTCGACAAAGTAAATGAGTATGCGTCCGTCCACTCCCCCAGCCTAGCCGTCCAGAGTGCCCAATGCCTGCTCCAAATCGGCCCAAAGGTCTTCCACGTTCTCAATGCCCACGCTCATCCGGACCAGGTTGTCCGGCACGCTCTCCGGCTCGGCGGCGTGCCGGCGCCGGCGTTCGATCAGGGATTCCACCCCACCCAGCGAGGTCGCGGGGAGCCAAAGCTGCAGGGCGCGGATCATGCGGTCCGCGGCGTCCGCGCCGCTGAGGCCCCTGCCCTGCCCACCCACCGGTGCCACCTCGATGCACAGGACGGAMCCGAARCCCTTCATCTGCTCCTTGGCCCGCGCGTGGCCGGGGTCCGAGGCCAGCCCGGGGAAGCGGACGCCGGCCACCTTCGGATGACCGTCGAGCCGCTCGGCCAGGATTTGGGCCGACGCCTGCGAACGCTCGATCCGCAGCGCCAGGGTGCGGAGCCCGCGCAGCGCCAGCCACGCCTCGAATGGTCCGGCGATTCCGCCGTGGATGGTGCGGTGGTGCAGCAGGGCGGCGCGGAGACCGGCGTCGGACGTCACCAGGGCACCGAGTACGACGTCGGAGTGGCCGGAGAGGTACTTGGTCACCGAATGCAGCACGACGTCGGAGCCCAGGCTCAGGGGCTGCTGTACCAGGGGAGTGGAAAAGGTGTTGTCCGTGACGACGATGGCGCCGGCCTCATGCGCCGCGGCGGTCAGGGCCCGCATGTCCGCGACGCCGAGCATGGGGTTCGTGGGGCTCTCCAGCCAGAGCATGCTGGCGGCGCGCCCGCCGGCCGGGGCAAGCGCCGCAAGTACAGCGTCGGTGTCCGCGATGTCCACCGTCTGCAGCTCGAGGAACCCTTTGGCCGCCAGTTCGGTGGCCATGGTGACCGATCCCGCGTAGCTGTGCGACGGCATGACGAGCACGCCCTGGGCGGGCACCAGGGACAGGGCCGAACTCACGGCGGCGAGTCCCGAGGCGTAGAGCAGGCCCGGCAGTTCCGCGCCCTCCAACTGGCCCAGCGCCTCTTCAAAGGGGTCCCACGTGGGGTTGGAATACCGGCCGTAGCCGCGGTCGCCGTCGCCCAGCGGTCCCGTGCCGAAGTAGGTCGAGGACAGCACCAGCGGCGGGTTGACCGGTTCGTCGCGGGTGCGCGGCGGGCGCCCTGCCGCGACGACCAGGGAATCCGGCGAAAGCGAGGCGGCCTGTTCTTCAGTAAGACTCATGAGGACAGGGTACGTGGGCGCCCGGCAGGGTACCCAAGCCGTTACGCCGCAGACTTTGCGCAGACTGGAGTGTCGGGGATTGTCGGTACTCTTGAACGGTGACTACCCAGAGCCCCGGAGCGTCCGGCCGAAAGTTGACCGGCCTGTTGCCCGGACTGTTTATTGCCTTCGAGGGCGGAGACGGCGCCGGCAAGTCCACGCAGGCGGCTGAACTCGCCAAAGCCCTGGAATCAGGTGGTTTTACCGTGCTGCGGACCCGGGAACCGGGCGGCACGGCGATCGGCGAGAAGCTGCGGTCCCTCGTGCTGGATCACGGCCACGGCCACATCGATGCCCATACAGAGGCCCTGATTTTCGCGGCATCCCGGGCGGCGCACGCGAGCCAGGTCATCCGCCCCGCCCTAGAACGCGGCGAAATCGTCCTCACCGACCGGTACATCGATTCCTCGGTCGCGTACCAGGGCGCCGGCCGAGGCCTCGGAACGCAGGCGGTCCGGGACATCAATGCCTGGGCCACATCGGACCTGCAGCCGGACCTGACGGTACTCCTCGACGTCGAACCCGCCGTTGGCCGGCAGCGGCGCACCGCCGGCGAGGCCGCCGAAGACCGCCTCGAGTCCGAGGCCGACGAATTCCATGCCACGATCCGGGCGGCCTTCCTGGACCTCGCCTCGGCCCGGCCGGAGGCGTATCTGGTGCTGCCCGCCCGGCTGCCCGTCGCCGAACTCGCCGCCCGGATCCTCGAGCGCGTCGAATCCCTGCTGGCCGTCACCCAAAGCAGCACAGCATGACGGTCTGGGACGACCTCCAGGGCCAGGACGCCGTCGTGGCCCAGTTGCGCCAGGCGGCCCAGAACGAAGGGCTCACGCACGCGTGGCTTTTCACCGGACCGCCCGGCTCCGGCCGTTCCAACGCCGCGAAGGCGTTCGCCGCGGCCCTGAACTGCGACCAAGAGGACGTCAGCCTGCGCGGCTGCGGCGAATGCCCGGCGTGCCTGACCATCCTCGGCGAAACCCATTCCGACGTCTCGTTCGTGCGCACGGAGAAGGTCACCATCACCATCGACGAGGCGCGTGAGCTCGTGTCCACCGCCGGGAACCGGCCCTCGTCGGGCCGGTGGCGGATCATCGTGGTGGAGGACGCGGACCGGATGGCCGAGCGGACCACCAACGTGCTGCTCAAGGCCATCGAGGAACCCACGCCCCGCACCGTCTGGATGCTCTGCGCCCCCTCCCCCGCCGATGTCCTGGTGACCATCCGCTCCCGCTGCCGGCCGGTGGCGCTGCGGCTTCCGCCGGCTGCCGCCGTCGCTGCACTGCTGGTGAAGCGCGACGGCGTGGACCCGGCGGTCGCCGAGCGCGCCGCCCGCGCGGCGCAGAGCCACGTCGGGATCGCCCGCCGCCTGGCCCGGGACCCGGAGGCCCGGGAGCGCCGGCTCGAGACGGTGCGGTTTCCGCTGTCCCTTCGCGGCGTCACGGCGGCGGTCATGATGGCCGAGAAACTGGTCAAGATCGCCACCGAGGAAGCCAACAGCTCCAACGACGAGCGCGACGCCGCCGAGAAGACGGCGCTTCTGGCCACTCTCGGGGCACCCGAAAGCGGCACGCTGCCGCCAGCCATGCGGAGCCAGGTCAAGCAGCTCGAGGACGACCAGAAGCGCCGCGCCAAGCGTTCCGTCACCGACTCCCTTGACCGCACCCTGACGGACCTGTTGTCCTTTTACCGGGATGTCCTGATCATCCAGATGGGGAACGCAGTGGAACTCGTCAACGTTGAACTCAGAAGCGAACTCGAAGACTTCGCCTCCCGTTCCACCGCCGAAGTGACCCTTGCCCGAATGGACGCCATCAACAAGGCCCGCACGCGGATCACCACAACCAACGTGGCCCCGCTGCTGACGATCGAGTCCATGGCTTCCAGCCTTATTTGACGGTTCCGGCCGCTCCAACGATCATCTTCGCTTTCGTTCCTAGCCTCCAAGGAGAACCGCATGAAGCCTGCTCGACCCCAGTCCGCAAGATCCAGATCCCTGGCGATCGGCATGCGGGCCGTCGGCGCCGTGGCCCTGGCCCTCACGCTGGCCTCGTGCACCCTCTTCGGCGGCGGGGGCGGCAACGGGTCCAGTGCGCCGGCATCGGGGGCGGCGGGGCAGGCGGACCCGTCAATCGTGGCGGCCGCGCCGGCCGAGCTGCGCAGCTACTACTCCCAGCAGGTCGACTGGAAACCGTGTGAAGGCAACTTCCAGTGCGCCAAAATCAAGGTTCCGCTGGACTACAGCAAGCCCGACGGCGAACGCATCGAGCTTGCCGCCATCAAGCTCGCCACGACAGGCGACAAGAAGGGCACCCTGATGGTCAATCCGGGCGGCCCGGGCGGCTCGGGGTACGACTTCGTCAGGGATGCGGCCAACACCAATATTTCGGACAAAGTCCGGTCCGCCTACGACATCGTGGGCTTCGACCCCCGCGGCGTGAAGCGCTCCGCCCCGGTCACGTGCCTCACGGACAAGGAACGCGACGCGTCCCGCGCCAAGACCTACGCCCTGGACACCGACGCCGGACTAGACGAGGCCCTGGCCGACAACAAGGCCATCGCTGCCAAGTGCGTGGAGAAAACCGGGCCGGTGCTGGCCCATATCGACACCGTCAGCGCCGCGAAGGACCTCGACATCCTGCGCGGGGTGGCCAACGACTCCAAGCTGAACTACCTCGGTTACTCCTACGGGACGCTCCTCGGCGCCACCTACGCATCGCTGTTTCCGGACAACGTGGGCCGGTTGGTCCTCGACGGCGCCCTTGACCCATCGCTGAGCAACGAGGAACTGACCCGCGACCAGGCCGTGGCCTTCGAAAAGGCCCTCCACGCCTATGTCGCCAAGTGCCAGCAGACGTCCGGATGCCCCCTCGCGGGAAGCACCGAGGAAGGTGTCCAGCAGATCCGCAACGCCATCAGCGCGGCCGAGGCGAACCCGCTGCCGGCGAAGGACGGCCGGAAGGTCTCGGGCTCCACGTTTGTCAGCGGCCTCATCATCCCGCTCTACAACAATGACAACTGGCCGATCCTCACCCGGGCGCTCGCCACCGCCCTGGCCGGCGACGGCACGGGCATGTTGCAGCTGGCCGACTTCGGCGCCGACCGCGATCCCAGCGGCACCTACACGTCAAACAGCACCTTCGCCTTCAACGCCATCAACTGCCTGGACTACCCGATGGTGTCCGACACCGCGTCCATGCGGGCCGAGGACCAGAAGCTGCGCCAGCTGTCGCCCACGCTGGGCTACTACTTCGCCTATGGCGGCAGCAACTGCAAGGACTGGCCGTACAAGAACGTCCGGACCCCTGCCCCGGTCGATTACAAGGGCTCGGCCCCGATTGTCGTAGTTGGAACCACCGGCGACCCGGCTACGCCCGTGCAATGGGCCAGTTCCCTGCGCAAGCAGCTTGGGAACGCCTCGCTGCTGACCTGGAAGGGTGAGGGCCACACGGCGTACGGCCGTTCCAACAGCTGCATCGGCAACGCGGTCGATGACTACCTTGTGGACGGAAAGGCCCCGGCGGACAACACCGTCTGCTAGGTCCGCGACGGGGCCGCATGGCGGCTTCGGTCGCTCATTTTGACCCGGACGCCGGGACTCTATTACAGTTGTCTCTTGCATGATCCGCCCGGTTCGCAGGGCATTCATGTGGTTGCTTCCTTAGCTCAGTTGGTAGAGCGTCTCACTCGTAATGAGAAGGTCGCCAGTTCGATTCTGGCAGGAAGCTCGAGAAGAACCCGTATCACCGTTGACTCAACGGGGATACGGGGTTTTTTATTGGTTGCGGCGGGACGGGTCCGTACGGGGCCGTATCGGGCCGGGAACCCCGACCCAGAAGAAGGCCCCGCAGCCCTCAGGGGCGGCAGGGCCTTCTTGTAGTTCGCGCGGGGTCAGTGGGTGCGACCCGGATGCTTATGCGGGGACGTCGAACCGCTGGCCCTCGGGTTTTGATTCCAGCAGCGTGAAGACGAGGAGAATAATGCCGCCGATAAACGGGATGAGGACGATGAGGTACATCCAGCCGCTGAAGTTCGAGTCGTGGAGTCGACGGACCGTCAGGGCCAAGGACGGGACAATGACTGCCAGGAACCAGACGGCTGCCAGGATGAGCCCGATCATATAGGCGGGGCCGGGGACGCTGGCGCCGTTGGGGCCCAGTTTTGCGCCGGCCGCCCCACCGGCAAGCATGATGACGTTTAAGACGATCGAGACGAGACCGGAGACGAGCATCCACCACCAGTATTCGCTCCGGCTGGCGCGGCCGGAGAACGTCCCGTACTTCTTGAAGAACCGCGACGCGGCCTCTGGCAGGGAAGCGCCGTAGAGCGGTGCCCAGAGTGGCACGGGCCCGGATCCGTGAGCCGGGTACGCCGCAGCGGCGTACGGGTTCGGCGCCCACCCCGGGTTCTGCCGGGGCTGCTCGCTGGGCCACATCTGCCGGCCGGTGCCTTGCTGAGAATAATGCGGATCTGACATGTGATGCTCCTTCACTGGTGTGCCGGGTGGATCCGGGAGGGTCAGGGGACGTCGGCCGCGGCGGAATCGCTGAAGTGTGGCGCCTGGCTCGGCGGGGGCAGGACATGGGCCTGGGCACGCGCGGCACCGCGGCGTTGCGCGTTATGGACCTCGAGGCGGTGACGGCCCGCGATGACGGAGCTGGGACTGCTGCCGAGTAGCCGGCGCGGTTGTGCCATGGTTCCCCCAATACCGGGCGCCCCAGCGGGCCCCCGGCTGTCATGCTACCGGCGTTTTCGTCCCGTGGGCACTATGGCATCCCGGAATGTTTCCGCAGGTCAGGGAGCAGAAAGGGCCGACACCTTGGTGTGCCGTCCTCAGGGACGGAAGCTATTCGACGAGACGGAGATTTGGGCGCGGTTTAGGCGGCTCCGACGAAGGTACCCCTCAGGGATGCGGTGCCGCTATTTGCAGGTGGCGAGAATCCCGGCGATGGCGTCGTGCTCGGGACGGGTCATCCAGAGCTTGTACTTGGCCTTCACAGCAGTCTGGCGGGCGACGTATTCGCACCGGACCGCCTTGTTGGCCGGCAGCCAAGCATCGGCCGAGGAGTCTGACTTCTGCTGGTTCGCGGGGCCGTCGGCGGACATCAGGTTCAGCGGATCGTTGGCGAGCTGGAGGCGCTGGCCGGCGCTGATCTGCTGGGCGCCGGTCTGCCAGGCCAGCGACAGGGGAATAATGTGGTCGATCTGGACGTCGGCCGAGTTCTCACCACGGGTGAAGGTGATGGTCTTGCCGGTGTACTTGTCGGCAAGCTTGCCGGAGGCGATGACGCAATCCCTGGTCCCCGGCTTGGTCGTCACGTCGGTGAGGTCACGGCGGAGCATGTCGTTGCGCGTGTCGCAGCCGTTGTGGTCTACATCGGACCAGGCGGGACCGAACTGCCCACGGCTGTACCCGGTCTTTGGGGCCTTGCCCTTCACCGGGATGGACGCCAGCTGGGCTACGGCCGCGGCGGCCTCGCCCGGGTGCGCGGCACCGGCACCGGCACCGGCACCGGGAGCCTGGGATGCGGCCGCGCTGTGCACGGCGTCTGCGACTTTGGCGCCAACGTGGGCTGCGGCATCACAGCCGGCGAGGGAGCCTGCCAGAAGCAGGCCGGCAAGGACGGTCAGGGACTTGGTGGCGGCGGAGCGGGAGATGATCATGCCAATCATGAGTGCGGCGAAAATGACCAGATTACCCGCACCCCGCTCCGTGCCCGCGCAGGCCGGAGCATGGAGTCGCTCACGTGAGGCTGTGGCCGCGGCTCCAGGCTGCTTCTCGTCAATACGTTGCGCGGTGAGGGCGCCCTTGCGCGGCCGGCTACTTCAGAGTGAGCACCGGGTTGACGGGAGCCTTCAGCGAATCCACCTGCAGGCCTACGGACAGTTTCTGGCCGGCGGCGACCTTCGTGGCCCAGTCCGAGCCGCTGCAGGTCACCGACACCTTGGGGAGCACCGTGCAGCTGATCCCCCAGGAGTTGGCCACCCGGGTGACGTTCGGATCGGGCCAGCTCACGCTCCAACCGGCCGCCGCCCGGAGGCCAGTGACCTCGATATTGGCCACGTAGCCGCCGGTCCATGAACTGCCGAGGTTCCAGACCGCGCTGATCGGCGCGCCCGATGTAGGGGTGGGAGACGGCGAGGGCGTCGGCGTCGCCGTGGCCGTGGCCGTGAGCGACGGCGTGGCAGTCGGCGACGGCGTTGAGGTGACGGTCCCGCCCAGAAAGAACCCCTTTGGCCAATATTTCCTTCTGCGCCTCGACGCGGCGACAGGCCCCTGACCTGCGTATTGTCTTTTTCCGGGCCGTCCGTCAGCCTTAGGAAATGGAACGGCCCGGGCGCAGGATGCCAGCCGGCCAGCAATACCCGACGTCGCGGTCCGGAAGCCAAACCGGGAATTGGCGGCACCGGCTGTGGGGCCCGGTTGTCGGCTTCGGCCTGGTCAGCCTCGCCGCGGACATGGTGTCCGACGGCGCCCGCCCGCTCGGCGGTCCCCTGCTGGCCCAGCTCGGTGCGTCCGCGCTGTTCGTCGGCCTCGTGACCGGCGCCGCGGAAGCCGCGTCCCAGGGACTCCGGCTGGTGTTCGGCCCCTGGGCGGACCGCACCGGGAAGTACTGGACTTTCACGATGGCCGGCTATGTGCTGACTGCGGTGTGCATCCCGCTGCTGGCGTTGACGCCGTTCGCCGGGACCGCCGGGATGGCCCTGGCAGCCGTGCTCATCTCGGGGACAGGGTAGGCAAAGCCGTCCGCAGCCCGGCGAAAACCGTGCTGCTCGCCGCCGTCGCCGGGCCGGTTGGCCGGGGCCGCGGCTTCGCCGTCCACAAGTCCCTCGATCTGGCCGGGGCGCTCCTGGGCCCGCTACTCGTCTCGGCGGTGCTGGTTGCCACCGGCTCACTGCCGGCAGCCTTTGCGGTGCTCATCATTCCGGCGGCGGCGGCGCTGGCGATTCTCGTTTGGCTGCGCCGCCGCGTCCGGGATCCCGGCGCGGACAGGCCCGTGGCCGACCCCTCCGGCTTGCCGGAGCCGCCCCGCGGGAAACCCGCCGGGCGGCAGCCGTCGGCGCTCTCCAGCGTCTTCACCTTGTTCGCGTTTGCCGGGTTCTTCTGGAGCGCCGGACTCGTCGCCTTCGGCGTCATCTCCTATCACCTGACGGCCGACGTGGCCGTCCCCGTCTCGGTGGTTCCGCTGCTGTACGCCGGCGCCATGGGGGCCGCCGCCGTCGGGGCCCTCGCCAGTGGCGTCCTTTACGACCGCGCCGGGGCGGCCGTGCTCCTGGCGCTGCCCGTGCTGATTATGGGGGTGCCCGTACTGGCCCTGGCGCCGAGCGCCGGGCTCGTGCTCGCCGGCGTCCTGGTCTGGGGTGCCGCCACCGGCATCCAGGACTCCACAGTCAAGGCGCTGGTCGCCGATTTGGTGCCCCAACCCCGGCAGGGCACGGCGTACGGGGTGTTCGCGGCGTTCGAGGGCGCCGGAGCCTTGGCCGGCGGCGCCCTGTACGGGTCACTTTACGGCGCACGGCCGGCGCTCATCGCTGCCGTGGCCGCACTGCAGGCAACGGCCCTTGTCCTGCTGCTCGTCACGCTGCACCGGGCCCGGCACGCATCACCTGGCCAAGGGCCCGCGGATGGGCTGACTTAGCGCGCCCAGACCGAGGCCGCGCCGGAATGTCCCGTGATGATGCTCTGGTAAATGAAGAAGGCCCCCGCGAGGGCGCCGGCAATCAGGACGGCTCCCCGGACAATCCGGTTGCTCCGAAGGCCGCCAAGGAACGCCAGGCGCCGGCCAAAGGGCTCGTAGGTGACCATCAACATTGCCGCGACCAGGACGAAGAAGATCACGGAAAGCACTTTGAGTACGTCACCTTCCTGGGCGTGCTCGTGGACCACCGCCGACGCCGGACGGACTTTCTCCAGCTGCTCGCCTGCCTGCGCGGTCAGGAGTGTTACTGGCACCAGCCCCAGTGACAACACGCCCAGGGGCCACGCCAGGTAGCCCCACCAGCGCCGTGCCACGGCATAAACGATGGCGCCTAGACCTGCAATGGGCGCTAATACCACTACGGCGTGGACGAGCAGGACATGGGCCGGGAGCCCACCAATTTCGATCAAGTGAAATCTCCTCCAGAACGTGACGGCACCGGGTCTGATAACGGGCCAGCGAACTCGCGGCGGGGCCAGACTCCTATGATTCTTGCATGGGATCGCGGGAACTAGCGGGCATTGCCGGGCCGCTCTATGCATTGCCCTACGGGGAGTTCGTGGCTGCTAGAACGGCGGCGGCCAAAGACGTCAGTTCCGCGGGTGTCACCGCCGCCGAGCAGCGTGCCCTGGCGGCCGCAGTCCGTGCCCTGCCCAAGCCGTCGGTCGCGGCGTGGGCGGTGAACATGCTGGCGGCGCACAGCCCCGAAATCCTGCGGGAGCTGGCTGCACTGGGGACGGCGATGCAGGCCGCACAGGATGCCTTGGATGCAGCGGACCTCCGTCGCCTCGCCCAGCAGCGGCGCCAGCTCCTCGCCAGCACGGTGAAGGCGGCGCAGGCCTTGGCGGCCCGGCACGGACGGGCCATCAGCGCCGCCGTCGCGACGGAAGTGGAACAGACCCTGCGGGCCGCCACCGCCGATCCCGGGGCCGCCGCCGCCGTGCAAAGCGGCTGTCTGCT
Organism: Arthrobacter sp. P1_A5; assembly: GCF_056406825.1. Lineage (NCBI taxonomy): Bacteria > Bacillati > Actinomycetota > Actinomycetes > Micrococcales > Micrococcaceae > Arthrobacter > Arthrobacter sp. P1_A5. The sequence continues at coordinate 35,738 of NZ_JBFTZL010000007.1, forward strand.
CCGGGCGCTCTCGGCGGACGGGGTCGACGTCGTCGACCTCGCCGGCGCAGTGGCTGTCCCGGGGAGCCATGCGGCGTCGGTGCCCGGCACTGGAGCCGCGCCTGGAACCGCGCCTGGAACGGCCAGCGTCCACCGGTCAGCACCAGCGACCGCCGCCGGAGGGACRGAACCGGCGGACCGGACCGCACAGCGCGGCGGAACTGCCGGTGGAAAGCCGACAACGGAACAGCCCCGCCTCCGGGCCGTCGGGACGGCACGGATGACGCCCACGCCGTCGGCGGTGGAACGGGCGCGGACCGCCCTGGAGGCGGCCGAAGTGGCCGCCGCGGAAGCCGACGAGGAGGCAGGCCGCGCGGCCGCGGAGCTGGCGGAGGCGACGGCGGAAACCAGCCGGCTGGCCGACGAGGTGCGCGAGCTCAGGCGGCGTCTGGACGCGGCAGAAGCCTGGCTCAAAACGGCCCGGAAGGATCACGAGCTGGCGTCGGCTCTGGCGCAGCAGACGGCACGGGCCGCCGACCGGCAGCGCCGAAAGGAAGTCCTGGCGCGGGAACGGGTGCTGCGGCTCGGCAACACGCCGGAGGAGTGAAGTCTTAGTGTCGGTGGTCAGTCGCACACTGGAATCATGGAGAACAACCAGAATTTCCAGCAGGGTTTCCGCCATGATATCAAGTCAGATTTTGAGGCCGATTTCAACGACGCACAGGATGGCGCGCTGCATTTCGTGGTCACCTACCTGGACACCGACTGCGGCCGGATCCGCACCGAGAGCTTCGATGACGCTGCCTCCGCAGACCGCTTCGCCAGCCGCTGCGTTGCGGGCGAAGACGGCTGGGCCGTGGTCGATGCAATTCCGGCGAAAGAGCGCCGGGCCGCCGCCTGACTCCGGAGGCTTTCGGGACGCCCGAAGGGCCTCCACCCCGTGCTGGGTGAAGGCCCTGTGCGAACGCCGGCTGGCTGCCGGCGTCACGGGAGGTGCTTAGGCGAAGTCGGAGACGGCCGGATCCGGTCCGATCCGGCCGGCATCTTCGGCGGAACGGTCCAGCCCGTTGATGGCCTGGATGTCGGTCTCGTCGAGGCTGACGTCCAGGGCCGCGTAGTTCTCGCGGATCCGGGACTCGGTCACCGACTTCGGAATGACCACGTTGCCGATGGCCAGGTGCCAGGCGATGACAACCTGGGCCGGGGTGGCGCCGTGCTTGGCGGCAATCTGGGCAATGACGGGGCTCTCGAGGAGCTCGCCGCCCTGGCCCAGCGGCGACCATGCCTGGGTGAGGATGCCCTTAGACGCGTTGAACTCGCGCAGGTCGGCCTGGCTGAAGAACGGGTGCAGTTCGACCTGGTTGATGGCCGGAACAACGCCGGTCTCATCGATCAGGCGCTGCAGGCCCTCCTTGGTGAAGTTGGAGACGCCAATGGTCTTGACCCGGCCCTGCTTCTGGAGCTCGATGAGGGCCTTCCAGGTGTCAACGTATTTGTCCTGCTTGGGCTGCATCCAGTGGATCAGGTACAGGTCCAGGGTCTCGAGGCCGAGCCGCTCCATGGATTCCTCGAACGCCTTCAGGGTGGACTCGTAGCCCTGGTCCGCGTTCCACAGCTTGGTGGTGATGAAAATTTCCTCGGGCTTGAGGCCGGAACGCTCGATGGCGCGGCCTACGCCTGCTTCGTTGCCGTAGATCTTTGCCGTGTCGATGTGGCGGAAGCCGGCCTCGAACGCCTGGACAACCACCTTTTCGGCCACGTCATCTTCAACCTGCCACACGCCGTAGCCAAGCTGGGGGATGGTGTTGCCGTCATTGAAAGTCAGTTCCGGTGAAAAAGTCATATAAGTATCCTGCCAACTTCGGCGCCCTCCGGCCAGCGACAGGGCGCCGCTAAGCTAGGCGCGTAACCGGGAATACCCGGGAATACCCGGGAAATTAAGGGAATGTCGGGAAACCCAGCCATGCCGGGGCGGGCCTGTGCAAGAGACTAATTCGCGTAGCGGCTCAGGCTGGCGTCGGGCCGCCGCCGTCGGCTTCCGCAAGCCGCCGCTCGGCGTCGTGGACCTGTTCCAGCACGGAATCGGCGCGCCGCCGCACCGACGCGGCGCCCGCCGGGACCGGACCCACGGCAAGCCGGAGCATCGCGGCCGCCTCAGCCGTCATGGCCAGGGAGTTGCCCGCCGTCGACAGGGCGCGGTGGACCCCTGCCAACGGCCCCGGGATGTCCAATCCATTGCTGGGAAAGCGCCGCTGGGCCTCCACGCAGACCTGCCGGACCCGGGGCACGAGCGCGGAGAGCTGATTGGCGATCTCGACGAGCTCGCCGTACAGGGCCTCGTCTTCGACCCCCTCGAGGACCTGGTGGTAGCGGTCAAGCCCGCGGTTGAACCGGTCGTGGGCGCGCCGCCAGAGCCCCTTGCCAAGTTCTGCGTCGTCCCTGCGGCCTTGCCGTGCTGCGCTGAAGAAGCCCAAGGTCGCGCTAAAGGTACTGGCCCGGGCCATGGTCCGGGTCCGCGGGTTCGGGCGGCTCGGGGGACTCCGCGCCGTGACGCGGCGCGGCGGCGCGGACCGGTTCGCCGTTTTCCCCGATGATGACGCCCGGCGCGATCACGGTTCCGGGCGGCAGCTGGCGCAGCTGCATTTGGGCGTAGGTGTGCTCCCTGGCGGCGTGCTGCGCCGCGATGGCCGTCTGGATGCCGTGGAAGAGCCCCTCAAGCCAGCCGACCAGCTGGGCCTGGGCTATCCTCAGTTCCGCGTCGGAGGGGGTGGCGTTCTCCGGAAAGGGGAGGTTGATCCGTTCGAGCTCCTCAACGAGCTCCGGGGCCAGGCCGTCCTCGAGTTCCTTGATGGACCGGTCGTGGATTTCGGCCAGCCGGACGCGGGCAGCGTCGTCCAGGGGCGCGGACTTCACCTCGTCCAGCAACTGCTTGACCATCGTGCCGATCCGCATGACCTTGGCGGGCTGGTCCACGAGGTCCTGAAGTTCGCTGCCCCGGGGCGGCCTGGGCCCGGCACCGGGTCCACCGGCGCGGCCGGGCGGCACTGCAGCCGGTGGCGCCAGGGACGTCCCGGGCAGGGCGTCATCCACGGGTGTGCCTTCGACGGGCACGTCGTCGGCAGTTTGGGCGCTGGGCTGAGTGTCGTGCTGATCGCTCATGGCTTCATACTCTCACGCGCCGGGCGGCCCGGACCCGGCGTCCGCCGGGAGCGGAGGGGCGGCGTCGGACACCGTTGTGCCCCAAGCCGCCCTCCCCCGGCCCGGCCGGGCCAGCTGCCCAGCATCAGCCGCTCAGCAACACCGCCTCAACAACACCGCCTCAACAACACCGCCCCTGCGGGTTGGTGTCCTGCCGGTCGGTCCGGTCACGCCAGAACTCCCGCTCGGTGAGGGGAAGGCTGGAGTGCCCGGAGGCCTCATGGTGCTCCAGGTACTTCTTGTAGGCATCGGCGCCCAGCACACCGCTGAGGTACCCGGCAAACCCGCGGAACCCAGCGAGGACCGCGTTCACGTCCGACCCCGCATCAGTGGTGCCCGGACTTTTCGAGCCGGTCTCCGGCCGGGAGCTGGTTCCATTCGGCCACGAGGTCACGCTCCGCCGCCGTGGGGACAAACCCTGCCGGGGCGAAGACTCGGGAGGCCTGTGCGGGGTCTTCGTGCTCGGCGTTGGGCAGCCCCGCGGCGGTGTTCCGCAGGGCCTTGATGGTTGCCATCACTGCCGTGATGATGACGACGATGCTCAACACCACGAAGATGATCGAGAGCCATCCCTGGATCATCGTGTTGCGGACCACGGCCTCCATGGCGGCCTGGGTCTTGGCGGTCCCAAAGGAGGTCTTGCCGTCCGCCAGAGCCTTGGCAAAGGCTGCGTTATTGGCGAAGTAGCCCACCGCGGGAACGGGCGAGAAGATCTTGTAAAAGCTCGCCGTGATGGTCACGACGGCGGCCAACGCCAGCGGCGCCGCCACGATCCACAGGAACTTCGGGGCGGTGCGCTTGGCGGCAATGGCCAGGCAGACCGAGAGGGCGATGGCCGCGAGCAGCTGGTTGGCGATCCCGAACAGCGGGAACAGGGTGTTGATGCCGCCCAGCGGGTCAGTGACGCCCATCAGCAGGACCGCGCCCCAGGCGGCCACCATGATGGCGGTGCAGAGCCAGGCGCCCGGGCGCCAGGAGTGTTCCTTGAACTTCGGGACGAAGTTGCCGATCGAGTCCTGGAGCATGAAGCGGGCAACGCGGGTGCCGGCGTCGACGGCCGTGAGGATGAAGAGGGCCTCAAACATGATGGCGAAGTGGTACCAGAAGGCCATCATCGCGGTGCCGCCGATGAACTGCTGCATGATGTGGGCAAGGCCGACGGCGAGGGTGGGCGCGCCGCCCGAACGCGACACGATGCTTTGCTCCCCCACGTCCTTGGCCGTCTGCGCGAGATCACCGGCCGTGATGTTGACGCCGGACAGGCCCAGGCTGTTGACCCACGCGGCCGCGGTCTCGACGGTCCCGCCGGTCAGCGCCGCGGGGGCGTTCATGGCGAAGTAGATGCCGCGGTCAATGGAGATTGCGGCGACGAGGGCCATGATGGCGACGAAGGATTCCATGAGCATGCCGCCGTACCCGATCAGGCGCGTCTGGCGCTCCTTCTCGATCAGCTTCGGTGTGGTGCCGGAGGCGATCAGCGCGTGGAACCCGGACAGCGCGCCGCAGGCGATCGTGACGAAAAGGAACGGGAACAGGGCGCCGGAGAACACCGGACCGTTGTCCCGGCCGGCGAACTCGCTGAAGGCAGGCACGGTGATTTCGGGGCGGACCACAATGATGGCCAGCGCCAGCATCACAATCACGCCGATCTTCATGAACGTGGAGAGGTAGTCGCGGGGKGCCAGGAGGAGCCAGACGGGCAGGATGGCTGCGATGAAGCCGTAGATGATGAGGCCCCAGGCGATGGTGACCTTGTCCAGGTGGAAGAACGCGGCACCCCATTCGGTGCCCGCCACGGCGCCGCCGCCGATGATGGCGGCCATGAGCAGCACGAAACCGATCAGGGACACCTCCATGACCTTGCCCGGCCGTATGAAGCGCAGGTACACGCCCATGAAGAGGGCGATCGGGATGGTCATGCCCACCGAGAAGACGCCCCAGGGGCTCTCGCCGAGGGCGTTGACGACCACCAGGGCGAGGATGGCGACGATGATCACCATGATGAGCAGGGTTGCGATGAGGGCGGCCGTGCCGCCGATGACGCCGAGTTCCTCGCGGGCCATCTGGCCCAGGGACCGGCCCCCGCGGCGCATGGAGAAGAACAGGACGAGGTAATCCTGGACGGCGCCGGCAAGGACGACGCCGATGATGATCCAGATCGTGCCGGGCAGGTAGCCCATCTGGGCCGCGATGACCGGGCCCACCAGTGGGCCGGCGCCGGCGATGGCGGCGAAGTGGTGGCCGAAGAGGACGTTGCGGTCCGTCCGGACGTAATCCTTGCCGTCGGCCTTGTATTCGGCCGGGGTGGCACGGCGGTCGTTGGGCTTGGTCAGGTAACGCTCAATGACCTTGGAGTAGAAGCGGTAGCCAATCAGGTAGGTGCAGACGGAGGCGAACACGAACCAGATGGCATTGACGGTCTCGCCGCGGATGATGGCGAGCATGAACCAGGCGATCCCGCCCAGCAGCGCAATGGCCGCCCACAGCGCGATCTTGGCGGGCGTCCAGGCGCGGTCCGCGGCGTCGCGGACCGACTCATCCACCGACGTCGGCGGGAGGGACGGGTCCGGAACGACCCCGTCGTCGAGTTGCGCGGTGCCACGCGCGCTGCCCTGCGTGAGGTTGTTTGTGCTTTCGCGTTGTGTGCCATCTGGCATTGTGCCCATGTCTCCTCCTTGAGAAACCCAGCTGGGCAGTCCACCGGTACAGAACTGCCCTCCGGCACCCTACCAATGCGGGCGGGTCCCGGCCGCAGCCCTGCGCCCGGCGGTGTGTATTGCGCGACGAGCGGTCGGCCCGGCTACGCCCGGAGGTTGCTGAGCTGCACGAGGCGGGCCTCGCAGAGGTCCAGCCAGCGCACCTCGGCTTCGGTCTGGAAGATGAGGGAATCCAGCACCAGGAGCCTGGCGGTGTCGGCCGCGCGCTGAAGCGCGGCCGTGTCGCGGCGGGACTTGGTGTAGTCCTGCAGCGCGCGGATGGAGACCGTCCGCTGGGCGTGGATGATGGCGCCGACGTCTGTCCCGGGAATCGTGAGGCCGAGGGCGAGCTTGATGGCCAGTTCATTCCGGGGCGGATTCGCGCGGGATACCGGGGCCGTGAACCAGGCGCCGACTTCGGTCCGGCCGGCCGTGGTGATGCTGTAGATGACGTGCCCGTCGCCGTCGCCGCCGTCTTTGCGGACCAGCCCGTCGCGTTCCAGCCGGTCCAGGGTGGTGTAGACCTGTCCGATGTTCAGCGGCCAGGAGGACCCGGTGCGGTCCTCGAATTCGGTCCTGAGCTGGTACCCGTAGCGCGGGCGGTCCTGCAAGAGGGCGAGGAGACTGTGACGGATAGACATGGCGCCCCCCGGAATCGCTAAGTCACGAAATCACACAGCATACACGCGCCCCAAGACGCGTGTATACCGCGTATGGAACCACGCTATCGTCTTTGGTGTCTTTGCCGCAAAACAGCGCATGCCCCGCACGGAATAAGTCGGCCCGGACCTGCGGTTTTAGGGCGGATTCCACACCCCGTTACATGACTAGAAGGACCTTGCCCACGTGGTCGCCGGAGTCGAAGTAGGTGTGTGCGGCGGCGACTTGGTCCAGCGGGAAGCTCTTGGCCACGAGGGGCCGGATCCTGCCGTCGGTCAGCATCGGCCACACGGCGTCGCGGACGGCGTTCATGATCACTGTCTTTTCCTCCACCGGGCGGGGACGCAGTGCGGTGGCGATGATAGCGGCCCGTTTCTGCAGCAGCTGGCCAAGGTCCAGTTCCGCCTTCGCGCCGCCCTGCAGCCCGATCACCACGAGGCGTCCGTAGTCGGCGAGCGCATCGATGTTCTGCTCGAGGTATTTGGCCCCGACGACGTCGAGGATGACGTCCGCGCCTTTGCCGCCGTTTTGCGCGCGCAGGCTCGCCGGGAAGTTTTCCTCCGCGTAGTTGATGGCGATGTCCGCCCCGAGGAAGGCCTTGGCGGTGCCGACTTTTTCCGCGTTCCCGGCCGTCGTGGCCACGCGGGCGCCGACGGCCTTGGCCAGCTGGATGGCCATGGTGCCGATACCGCCTGTGGCTCCGTGGATGAGGACAGTTTCGCCCGGCTGCAGCTGCGCCGTCATGATCAGGTTGGAATAGACCGTCGCCGCGACCTCGGGCAGCGACGCCGCCGTGACCAGATCCACGCCGTCGGGGATCCTCAGGACCTGACCCGCGGGGACGGCCACCTGCTGGGCGTAGCCGCCGCCGGCGAGCAGCGCCACCACCTTGTCCCCCACGGAAAACGCCTTGGTCACGCCCGGACCGAACCCTGCGATCCGGCCGGAGACCTCCAGCCCGGGGACCTCGGAGGCGCCCGGGGGCGGCGGGTAGAAGCCCTTGCGCTGCTGGACATCGGCACGGTTAAGGCCCGCGGCCACGACGTCGATCAGCACCTCGCCGGGGCCGGCCACCGGGGCCTGAACCTCACGGACTTCCAGGACCTCGGGTCCGCCGGGCTCTGAGATATAGACAGCCTTCATGGAGCACTCCCGATTCCTAACTGGCTCCGCGCACGTTCGCCGCGATCGCCAGGTCCGATCAACATCACTCCCCAGAATATGGCGGGGAGCTGCACGCGTCCGCAAGCGCACCGTGTTTTTGGTTTTTGTTGCAGCCGACTGCCTATGAAAGACTACTCGTTAGGGAAGGTTGTCCGAGCGGCCGATGGAGCTGGTCTTGAAAACCAGTGTGCGGTGACCCCGTACCAAGAGTTCGAATCTCTTACCTTCCGCGGGAGCGCAGATCATGCGCGGTTCAGAGGCCGGCCCGGGGCGATCGAAAGATCGTTCCGGCCGGCCTTACTCGTCTCCGCCCCGGAGTGAAACTCCCGACCGGCCCAAGAATTATCAGCTGTGAATGTCGGTCGGGTTGGCGGCCAACTGGCAGCCCAAGGTAACGGTTCTGCGCCGTCTTTCAGACCTGACAATAACTTCCGGCCGCATCCCTGATACTGAGGTCTCGAGCGGGATATTCACCCGGCCGTCGCAAATATTGGGGGAACCAAAAAGTGGGTCTCAACCGCACCGGGTTTTACGCGCATGTCACAATGGCGGGCATTGCGCTCAGCCTCGTCCTTGCCGGATGTGCATCACAGCCAGGAACTAATCCTGCCGCTGCCGCTCCGCGCTCGACCACGGGGGCCACGGCTGGGGCCGCGCCGACCGTGACGGCCACACCAACCGCCACTCCAGCACCGGTGGCCCCGACCGCCAGCGCGGCACCCCCGGTTGCGGCGCCTGCCCCGTCAGCGAAGCCTGCAGCACCTGCGCGGAAGACGTTCACTTTCCCGGATGGCCACATTTCCTTCACGTATCCGTCGACCTGGACCGTGCGAACGGTCCTCCCGCCTGCCCGAACCGTCCCCGGCGTTGAGGCGATCGTTTCCGATGGCGCCGGCAACGATCTGCTCTCACTACAAAATGGCTTTACAACTGGTTGCGCAACTGCGCCCACCTCCCGCGAAGTGTTCGATAAGGTGCAGGCTCCGGGAATGACCGCACCGGGCGGCACTAAACCCGTTTTTGGGTTCGCCGTGGAATCCTCTTCGACCCGCGATTTTTACGGAATGGGTCTCCGCGACCCTCGATACCTGGAGCAGGGCAAAGGCGTCACCTCAAGCTGCGGGCTCCTGGCCACGGGGAACGGCGGGCTCACCACGAGTGTTCTTTTCAACGACCCCGCGTTCCCGACCCGGGCCGCCGCAAAGGCCTGGATGGCAACAGACCGGTACGCCCAGCTTAAGGCGCTGCTCATCAGCCTGAACTACCTCTAAGGCAACCCCGGCGCCGGGTAGCACGCTCTCTGGCGGGCACGGATCTTGCCTCCCGTCAGCTGGTTGCCCGGCGCCGTTCGATCGTGGCGTCTTCGCTTGCACTCCAACTGGCGAGGAGGTGCAGCCGTTCCGCTGAGGGCGAGCCCGGCTCGGCGGTGTAGACCAAGAGGACCAGGCCCGGTTCCGCGGTGATCGCCAGTTCCTCGTAGGCCAGCGTGAGTTCGCCGGCCACGGGGTGGTGAAAGCGTTTCGTGCCGGACCCGTGAGTCCGCACATTATGGGCGCCCCACAGTGTCCGAAACGTCTCACTGCGGGTCGACAGTTCGCCGACCAGGTCCTGCATGGTGCGGTCGTGGGGGTCGCGGCCGGCTTCAGCGCGCATGATGCCGACGCACATTTCACCGAACAAGTCCCAGTCTGGGTAGAAGTCGCGCGAGGCGGGGTCGAGGAACTGGAACCGCGCCAAGTTCGGGGTGCGGCCGCCGTCCCCGATCACTGGAGAGTAGAACGCCCGGCCCAACGCGTTCGTCGCGAGCAGGTTCTGGTACGGGTCGCGAACGAATGCGACGCCCTCGGTGATCGCTTCCAGCGCCCACTGCAGGCTCAGACGCGCCCCGGCCTGGACGGTCGCGCGCCTGCGCGACCGTCCAGAGGTCGGGATGCCGTCTGCGGCGCGGGCCAGATCGAACAAGTGGGCACGCTCGGTGTCGTCAAGCCGGAGGGCACGCGAGATGGATTCGAGCACGGACGAGGACGCACCGGCGATGGAACCGCGCTCCAGCTTGGCGTAATACTCCACGCTGACGTCGGCGAGAACCGCAACCTCGCTGCGCCTCAATCCGGCCACCCGTCGGTTCGAGCCTGCCGCAAGGCCCGCTTGTTCCGGCGTCAGTCGTGCACGGCGCGACATCAGGAACTCACGCACTTCACCCCGGTTATCCATGCATCAAGGGTAAATCGCTGCGGCCGAACAAGGGGTTCCCTCCCGGTACACGTCTCACCGGGGACTCCCCCGCCCACGGAAATCGGGATTGACTGGCCGGAGGGTTGAGCGGTGCTTCGCGGCCTGCGGAACGGTCGACGACGTCGGGCGAGGCGCCGCTTCCGGTGGCTACACAGCCACGCTTGACCAACCCCACCGCTGAGGCACTACCGCCACGCACGAAAGGAACCGCATGACGACCGCCCCCACCCGAACACCGGCACAGGAAACCAGTGCCTTGGTCGACGCCACACCAGAGGGCAGCGCACAAGAAGACAATGCACAAGAAAACAGAGCACAGCAAAGACTGCCCCTGACCGCACTGGTGGTCCTGGCCGCCATGGGATTTATCCTCGTCGCCACCGAGACGATGCCCGCCGGCCTGCTTCCTGTCATTGCCGCTGGCCTCCACACCGGCGAAGGTACGGTGGGTCTGCTGGTCAGCGCGTACGCCCTCGGAACGGTCATCGTCACCATCCCCGCGATCATGCTGACGCGTGGCATGCGACGAAAGCCGCTCCTGCTCGGCGGTATCGCCGGTCTCGTGCTTGCCACCACGGTCACCGCAGTCTCCCCCGATGTGACGTTGTCACTCGTGTCACGATTCTTTGCGGGCGCATTCTCGGGAATCATCTGGGGAATGCTCGCCGCTTACGGGCGCCGCATCAGCCCGCCCCGGCACGCCGGGTTGTCCTTGGCCATCGTGTCCACCGGGGCGCCCCTCGGATTCGCGTTCGGCACCCCACTCGGCGCCTGGATCGGAACAGCTTTCGATTGGCGCTGGTCATTCGGTGCCCTGTCCGCCCTGGGGGTCATCGTGGCTGCGCTGATCCTCGGATGCGTCCCCGACGCCGCCGGCCAACCGCGGGCGTCACGGCTCCCCCTGGGCCGGGTGTTCAAAATCCCCGGCGTCGCCGTCATCCTGGCCGTCATCGTCGCCTGGATGCTCGCCCACAGCACCATCTACACCTACATCGCCCCCTACCTCCGGGCCACCGGCACCGGCCTCTCCGCCAGCCTGGTCCTGCTGGTCTACGGCATCGCGTCCGTCGTCGGGGTCGCCGTCACCGGTGCGCTGCTGGACCGCCACCCGAGGCCCCTCCTTCACCTCAGCGTCACCGTGTTCGTCGCTTCCGGACTCATTCTGCTGATCGGACATGCATCGGTAGTCGCCATCCTGATCGCCGCCGCGCTCTGGGGCCTCACCTTCGGCGGCGCATCAGCCCAAGTCCAGGGACCACTCACCACCGCCGGAGGCGACAACGCCGACGTCGCCAATGCATTCCTCCCGGTCGCCTTCAACCTGGCTATCTTCGGCGCGGGCATTCTCGGCGCGCTCCTCCTGACCCCATTCGACGGGCTGGCGCTCCCGGTCGTCATGATCGCCCTCGGCATCACCGCCCTGCTGCTCACCCTGTACGGCCGCCGCTCGGCATTCCCGCGCCGGCTCTGACTGGCTATTGGTGCCAAGAACAGCTACGGCAATGATCCCCGGAACGTTCCGGGGAGACCGGTGTCCATGCCTTGCGACACTGGTGACGGGACAAGAACGGCCGGCTGGTAGGCCGGCCGTTCCTGTTTCTCCTCGGCAAAGGAAAAGGATTCAGCCCAGCTGAATCCTTCTTGTCCTGCGTCCGGGCCGCGATGGAGGTTGTTGCCCCTGGTTAGCGCGGCACGGGTCCGCAGCTGGTGAGTGGTTGCTGTGCCCCTAGCCTCAGGCGCCTGCTTCCGCTCCGTAAAGCCTGTCGAGCAGCCGCAATCCCCGGTGCGCCCAGGAAATTTCGGCTTCAGAGTCGAGAATCAGCCCCTCGTAGGCATAGCGTTTGAAAGCCCGGGTACCTTCTCGGTCCTCCGGTGCCATTTTCTCGAGCCGACGGTTAAGTATGGGCGAGGCGCCGGAGTCGATCTGGTAAAGGATTTTCTCCCATCCTTGGATCTGGTCACTGTGGTGCTCTATATGCGCCCGAAGCTGTGCCCGAGCTGCCGAGGGCTCCGCGGTTTCCATGTAAGTCGCACGCAGGCGGACCTGGTCGCGCTCAGGCTGATAGGTGTTGGGTGTGTCCATCCAGGCCGCAAAGGCCTCTTTCCCTGACGCCGTGATGTGGTAACGGCGTTTGGTTCCGGAGCGCCCGCCCGGCATCTCCTCCCCCTCAAGGAGCCCTTCACGTTCCATCTTGCGCAGTTCGGGATAAATCTGGGAGTCAGGGACGCTATGGCACTTGCTCGCCCGAACCGACATCGACCTGACAAAACTTGAAAACCAGTGTGCGGTGACCCCGTACCAAGAGTTCGAAGCTCTTACCTTCCGCGGGAGCGCAGATATTGCGCGGTTCAGGGGCCGGCCCGGGGCGATCGAAAGATCGTTCGGGCCGGCCTTTACTCGTCTATTCAGTCAGCATCCTTGGCCGGAATGTTGGCCACAGCATTACTTCTTGAACCATGCAGCGCGCACAGGAGTTCCGTGTTGCAGGGAATCCCGCAGCGACCAGGCACCCAGTCCGCGATCTTCGCACGCATCGACGATCCCGGCGGTTAGCTCTCCCCTGTCCAGCGATGGTGAGGGTCCGTCGTCGACGCCGTCTGCCGGGCCAGCGTGACCGTCGTGCGAAAGGAGGATAGCCCCGGGGACCGCACCGGTCATTGCCTTGCGGATACGGTCGGATTGGGGCATCTCCCTGGAATCCCAACTCGTGGCACCCCACATGACGGGCATAAGCCCGGCGGACTGGACCGCGCGCCAACTAGCCAATGTCTGCCGGCCGTATGGTGGACGGACCCACTCGACCCGGCTGCCGATCAAATCTTCGAGCTCGGCGCGGCCATCCCTGGTCCTTTGAGCAACTTCACGAAAAGAAAAGCCAGTGAGCCGCCGATGGTCAAGTCCGTGGAGGGCTATCTCATGGCCCGCAGCTGCGACTTCGCCCAGCAAGCCCGGATGCCGGCGTGCTCGGCTGAGCAGCACGAAGAACGTGGCGCTCAACTGCCGTTCATCAAGCACCTTCAGGATGCTGTCTGTCCCGCCTGGCTCTGGGCCGTCGTCATAGGTCAGGACAATATTCCGGACCGCCGTGTCGACGGCCACGACCGAGCCGACAAAACCTGAATGTGCGCGGATGATGGGCTTGGCTGCGCGAACTACAACCCGCGCCAGGTGCTTCATCCGCTATTCCCCGGCCGGCGGACGGCTGGCCGCCTGAACCCCGTCTGCGAGCGTCTTTCGCGCGCGTACTCAAGATAGGCGACTCCAATCGCCCCGGCGAGCATCCCTGCACCGCGGTAGGCTGTCCGCAATCCTCGCGCCTGATGGCGGTGGGATGCCATGAGCGTCCCGAAGCCGAACCGCAAGGACCCGCCGCACATTCGCAGTATGCCGCGGAAAACCGACATCAGGCGCGCCACCCCCCTTTGCATGGCTCTTTCCGCCGAGTGGATGTCGACCAATGCGGCCGAATTTCCGTGGCTCCATGCTCTTCGGAGAACCCAGTTCCGGGTCGTGCGATCAGCGGGAACGAAGTCCGTCGCCACCGATTCGTCGCACCAGAGAATCTTTCCGCCCGCCCGCACAAGCAACCGACTGAAAAGAGTGTCCTCGCCTCCTGAGAGACCGAAATTATTGTTAAAACGTACACCGGCTTTCCGGACTTGGCGCATGTCTAGCAAGAGATTGCCCGCCGCCGCCACCGGCACCACCGTCCCGGTCGGCAGCCTCCGGCGGCGGAAGAAAGAACCAGCGGCAATCCAGGGATCAAGTTCAGCATCAAACTGCGAAACCACTCTTCCCATGACTGCGGCTGGACGGGTCTGCCGCCACGTGTCCAGCAGCGGCTCCAGCCAGAGTTCCTGCGGCTCCTCGTCGTCGTCGATGAAGACGAGCAAATCATGGTTGGCGGCTTCGTCCAATGCTCGATTTCGACCAGCCGATATGCCGGGTACCGGCTCGGGAACGTACCGGATCAGGTCGGAATGAAAGCCGATGACTGTGCTTCTCGCGCTTTCAGCCGGATCGTTGTCGACGACGACGATACTGGGCGAAATCGCCCGGTCCGTGTCCCGAGCGAGTTTCTCAACATGCCGGAGCATGGTTGCGAGGCCCCGTTCAAGTGTTGCGGGGCGTCGATACGTCAGCACTGCGACGAGCAGCGTCTGTTGTTTCACGGGTGGCCCGCATTCTGCGGCTGCGGTGAGCGGGCAACACCATTGGCAAGCGCCCGTTCATAGGCCTCCCTGTGGGCCACCGAGCCCGCTTCCCAGTCCCGCGAAGAGAGGTCCGGGCGCCTCCGGTGACCCTCCGCTGTAATTGACGACAACGTTTGAAGGATTATTTCGGGCGTTAGCGCCCCGGTGTACTGAAACACCCATCCCGGCCCGACTTCGACGGCCAACGCTTGGTTGACGTCATTGGCCGGAACCAGCACAGGTCGATTCAAAGACAGGGCGGCCAGGGTTCCGCCGGAATTGTGCATAAATCGGTACGGGAGGACCACGAGTTCCGAACTCGAGATGATGTCAACGAGCTCCGCGTCGGAGACATACTGCAAATTGAGGCTTATCCTTGGGTCGTCTTGCGACAAGGCCGTCATGGCTTGCCCCAGCTCCCCGGTGGAGGGTTTACCCCCCACCCGAAGTGATAGCTCGGGGTGGGTGTCCGCCGTTGCCCTAAACGACGTGATCAGGTCCTCAACGCCCTTATAGCGCCGGATCAGGCCGACGTAGCTTATGCGACCCGGTATCTGCTGCGCCTTCGGAAAGTCGGCGAACCATTCACGATAGTGGCCATGTGGAATCGTGGCGCTGGGCCGCTCCGTCGGCAGCTGCGTCCTCGAGTTCAGCCGAACGTAAAACGTGGTTTTGCGGTCAATAAGGCGGAGGAGAAACACCTCCCGGACGGAGATGCCCTCGGGCAGCTCTACGTTGTGGACAGTTCGCACTATGGGCGTCCTAGCCAGTGCGAGCCTCCCGAGGAGAGCCAGCGTGAGCACCTGTCGCCCGAGTTTCTTCAGCGGACTATGACCGCTGACCAAGATTTCAGGCCAGTGGATGTGGAAGACGTCGTACTTGGCAAAGAGAGCAGCGCGCCAGCTGAAGTTAATGACGCTGATATCGGGCAGTTCTTGCAGGCCGCCGGCCAGTTGCACCAAATAGGGATTGGTCGTGGATCGCGGCGCTGGGAAAGACTGCAGGACTGTTAGCGAAGTGTTCAATGGTCACCTCTCGCATTCGAGCAACATTAATGCGACACCCCGCCATTGGCATGCGGCGTGGTCGTATCCTCTCACAATCTGGCCAGATTGCTAGACACTGCAGCGTCGGGCATCAAGGTGGCCATGGTTGGGTACAGCGTCAACGACACGCCGGCGTTGGCCGATGCCCCAACCCCTCGCTCGACCCACCTGTTGAAACTATCCGTGCACCGTCATAGTCTCTCTGTGTCTCCACCCCATCTCCACACAAACCAGAGTCCGGCGGGGGCACGTCAACGGCCGCCACAGAGAGCAGGAGCTTCCATGCCCACACCCGAGCACTCCAACGGCGCACCATGTTGGATCGACCTCATGACATCCGATGCCGAGAAGGCCAAGGCGTTCTACGGTGCGCTGTTCGGTTGGACGTACCAGACCGGCGACGAAGCAAAATACGGCGGCTACATCACCGCCTGGAAGGACGGCAAGTCCGTCGCCGGCCTGATGCAGAAGCAGGAGGATCAGGCCGCGTGGCCGGACATGTGGTCCACGTACCTGCGCTCGGAGGACGCCGCCGCCACCGTCAAGGCTGCAACGGAACACGGCGGCCAGGTCTACATGCCGCCCATGGACGTCCCCGAACAGGGCAGCATGGCGATGATCGCCGACGCCACGGGCGCATCGGTCGGCGTATGGCAGCCGGCTGAGATGAAGGGCTATGAACTGGCGGCCGAGCCCGGTGCTCCGGCGTGGCACGAGCTCCACGCCAAGGACTACGCCGCCGCCGTCAAGTTCTACCAGGACGTGTTTGGCTGGGACACCGACGTCATGAGCGACACCCCGGAGTTCCGCTACACCACCCTGGGCGCGGGCCCGGCAGCCAAGGCCGGGATCATGGACGCGTCTGCCTACCTTCCCGCCGAGGTCCCGTCCAACTGGCAGGTTTACTTCGCCGTGGAAGACGCCGACGCCTCCATCGATACGGCAGTGTCCCTCGGCGCCAAAGTCATCGACGGGCCGGACAACACCCCGTTCGGCAGGCTCGCCACACTGACCGACCCCACGGGCGCGTTGTTCAAGATCGTGGCTGACATCGGACAGGGCGGGCAGTCCGCCCCGGACGCCTAACCGGCCAGGACACCAGAGCTCTTCCCACCTAATTACAAAAATTGTTGTAGGAAATACCGGCCAGAGCCTTCCCTGAGGGCTACTGGCCGGTATTCTGCTGTGGAGCGTCCGGTGGAGGCACCCGGACACAACTCACCCGCATCACCAGTCACCATTGCCCGGGGCTTTCGAGCCGCTCCGGGAAGGCTGCGGCGCGTCCCGCTGGGGGGCGTCCCGCCGAATGCACGTTTAGTCCATACGTTGTTCATTCACCCCTGTTTGGATGGGCCCGGCACGACTTGACCAGGAGTTCTGGCCGGCCACTGTCCGCTGCACCCTGCGGACGCACTGCACCCTGCCCTTTACCCGGGGCACCCTAATGAGAGTTAGAGCGGATGAAACTAACACCCTGGAAAACAGCGCTGGGCTCAGCGCTGTCGGCGGCGCTGATAGCAGCCCCACTGGCGGCGGCCGTGCCGGCTAACGCCACCGAACCGTTGCCGGCAGCAGCCGGAACCTCGCCGGTGGTCATCAACGAGGCCTATCTCAGCGGCGGCAGCTCCGGCGCTGCCTTCAAGAACAAGTTTGTCGAGCTGTACAACGGCTCCGACGCGCCGGTCTCACTGGAGGGCTGGAGTATCCAGTACCGCTCAGCGCCGGGCACCGGCGCGCCGAGCTCGGTGGCAGTCCTGGCAGGCAGCATTCCCGCCAAGGGCTACTACCTGCTCAAGGGCGGCAGCAACGGCACGGCCGGCGCCGACCTGCCGGCCGCCGACGCCACCGCTACCGGCTTCAACCCGGCCGGTGGCGGCGGCACGATCGTGCTGGCCAAACAGGCCGCAGCACTCAATCCGCTGCCGACAGGCTCGGTCATCGAACCGGCCAACGTCGCGGACCTCCTCGGCTACGGCACCTCCAACACCTTCGAGGCCCAGGCGGCCGCGGCGCCGTCGGGAAACACCGACGTCAAGAGCATGAACCGCAGCAACGGCGCGGACACCAACAACAACGCCGCCGACTTCGCACTGAACGCCGCCATCACGCCGACGGCGGCCAGTGGCGCTGCCGGCCCCGTGGACCCGCCCGTGGACCCTGGCACTCCCCCGGCCGCCAAGACCATTGCCGAAATCCAGGGCACCGGCGCCGCAAGCCCGCTGGCAGGATCCTCGGTCACTACGCGGGGCCGGGTCACCGCGACGTTCCCCACCGGCGGCTTCGCCGGCTACTACGTCCAGACCCCCGGCACGGGCGGCGATCTCACCCCGGCCAACCACGCGGCGTCGGACGCGGTGTTCGTCTACTCCCCGTCCACGGTCGACTCCGTCAGGATCGGCGACTACGTCGAGCTCACCGGCGCTGTCAGCGAATTCTTCGGCATGACGCAGTTGAACGTCGCCGCGGCGGCCGATCTGAAGAAGCTCACCGAGGCCGCCCCCGAGGTCAAGGCCACCGGCTTCGCGCTCCCCGCCGACGAGGCCTTCCGTGAATCCCTCGAAGGCATGCTGCTCACCCCACAGGGCCCCGTCACCGTGGCGGACAACTTCTCGCTGAACCAGTACGGCGAGATCGGCCTGGCCGGCGGCACCACCGCGCTGGAGCAGCCCACCGCCGTCGCGTCCTTCGGTTCTGCGGAGTACACCGCCACGGCCGCGGCGAACGCCGCCCGCGGCATCAAGCTCGACGACGGCGCCACCACGAACTTCCTCAAGGACGCCGCCACCAAGGCCCAGGTTCTCCCGTACCTGACCACGGCCGATCCCGTCCGGGTCGGCGCGCCGGTGACGTTCAAAACCAACGTGGTGCTCAGCTACACGAACAGCGCCTGGAAGTTCCAGCCCCTGACGCAGCTGACGGCCGCCAACGCGGACACCGTGCAGCCGGCCAGCTTCGGCGCCACCCGGGCCGGGACCCCGGCCGCCGTGGGAGGCAATCTCAAGCTTGCCTCCTTCAACGTGCTGAACTACTTCCCCACCACCGGCGACCAGATCTCCGGCTGTACGTTCTACCCGGACCGGGACGGCAACCCCATCACGGTCAAGGGCGGCTGCGACGTCCGCGGCGCGGCGAACGCGGAGAACTTCAAGCGGCAGCAGGACAAGATCGTCGCGGCGATCTCCAAGTCCGGGGCCGACGTCGTCACGCTCATGGAGGTCGAGAACTCGGCCCAGTTCGGCAAGACCCGGGACGACGCGCTCGCCAAGCTGGTGGATGCGCTGAACATCGCCACGCCGGGGATCTGGGACTATGTCCGCACGCCGGCCAACGCACCCCCGCTGGCGGACGAGGACATGATCCGCACCGCGTTCATCTACAAGTTGGCCGCCGCCGAACCGATCGGCGAATCCATCATCCACAACGACACGGTCGCGTTCGCCAGCGCCCGCAAGCCGATGGCCCAGGTCTTCAAGCCGGTCGGCGCCGCCGATGACAAGAAGTTCATCGCGATCGCCAACCACTTCAAGTCCAAGGGCTCCGCCGCGACGCCGGAGGACACCGACAAGGGCCAGGGCGCCTCGAACCTGGCCCGCACCGCCCAGGCCAAGTCCCTGCTGGCATTCGCCGACGAACTGCAGAAGTCCAAGGGCACGGACAAGGTCTTCCTGATCGGCGACTTCAACTCCTACGCCAAGGAGGACCCGATCAACGTCCTCACGGGCGCCGGGTACGTCAACCAGGATGAGAAGGCCAAGAACGCCGACGGTTCCGCCAAGCACTCCTACCTGTTCGGCGGCCTCGTGGGCTCGCTGGACCACATCCTCGCCTCCCCGGCGGCCAACGCCGCCGTCACCGGCGCGGACATCTGGAACATCAACTCCGTGGAATCCGTGGCGCTGGAGTACAGCCGCTACAACAACAACGTCACCGACTACTACGCTCCGGACCAGTTCCGGGCGAGCGACCACGATCCCGTGGTGGTGGGTCTGAACTTGCCCGTCACCCCGGCCAGCGTGGAGCTGAACTTCCTGGGCATCAACGACTTCCACGGCCGCATCGATTCGAACACCATGTTCTTCGCAGGGACCATCGAGAAGCTGCGCGCCGCCGCCGCCCCGGGCGCCACCGCGTTCATCTCGGCCGGCGACAACATCGGCGCCTCGCTGTTCGCCTCGGCCATCGCCAAGGACCAGCCGACCATCGACGTGCTGAACGCCCTGGACCTGCGCACCTCAGCGGTGGGCAACCACGAGTTCGACGGCGGCTGGGCTGACCTGCGCGACCGCGTCACCGCCGGCGGGACCAACGCCAAGTTCCCGTACCTGGGCGCCAACGTCTACGCCAAGGGCACCACCACCCCGGTCCTGCCGGAATACACGGTCCTGGACATGAACGGCGTGAAGGTCGCCGTGATCGGTACGGTCACGCAGGAGGTGCCGTCACTGGTCACGCCGTCAGGCATCGCGGACCTTGAATTCGGTGACCCCGTCGACGCGATCAACCGGGTCGCGGCGAAGATCAAGGCGGACAAGCTCGCCGACGTCATCATCGTGGAGAACCACGACGGCGCCGGGTCGGGCGCGCCCGACGGGGCCACTTTGGAGCAGGAAATCGCCGCCGGCGGCCCCTTCGCCAAGATGGTCCAGAAGGTCACCCCGGATGTGGCGGCGATCTTCAACGGCCACACCCACAAGCAGTACTCCTGGGACGCACCCGTCCTGGATTCGGCCGGCCAGCCCACCGGCAAGACCCGCCCGATCGTCCAGACCGGAAACTACGGCGAGTTCATCGGCCAGATCCAGCTGACCATCGACACCAGGACCATGTCGGTGACCGGGTACAAGGCCGGCAACGTCCAGCGCACCACGAGCGCCGCGCAACCGGCAGCGGATCTTGTGGCGCAGTACCCGCGGGTCGCGGCCGTCAAGGCCATTGTGGACAAGGCCCTGGCCGACGCCGCGGTGGTCGGCAACCAGCCTGTCGGCAAGGTCACGGCGGATATCACGACGGCGTTCGCCGGTTCCCCGGCTGTGCGCGATGACCGGAGCAGCGAGTCCACCCTCGGCAATCTGGTGGCGGACTCCCTGGTCGATGCGCTGAAAGCGCCGGACCTCGGCGCCGCCGAAATCGGCGTCGTCAACCCGGGCGGCCTGCGCAATGAGCTGTACTACGCGCCCGACGGCACCATCACGTACGCCGAGGCCAACGCGGTGCTGCCGTTCGTGAACAATCTGTGGACCACGTCCCTCACCGGTGCGCAGTTCAAGACCCTGCTGGAGCAGCAGTGGCAGACCAACCCGGACGGCACGGTTCCCAGCCGCGCGTACCAGCAGCTGGGCCTGTCCAAGAACGTGAACTACACCTACGACGCCGCCCGCGCCGCCGGTGACCGGATCACCTCGATCCGGGTCAATGGTGCACTGATCGACCCGGCGAAGTCCTACCGGATCGGGACGTTCAACTTCCTGGCCACCGGCGGCGACAACTTCCGCATCTTCAAGGAAGGCGCGGGCACCAAGGACTCCGGGCTCGTGGACCGCGATGCCTGGATCAAGTACCTGCAGACCCACAACCCGGTCTCGCCGGACTTCGGCCGCCGCTCCGTGGCTGTCGTGAACACGACGGCGGCCGAGGTCAAGGGCGGCGAATCCATCACACTGGCGGTTTCAAAGCTGGACCTCACCTCGCTGGGCAGCCCGGTGAATGCCTCGCTGCGCGCCGAGTTCACCGACGCCGCGGGCACGGTGACGGCCCTGGGCACGGTACCGGTGACCGCCGGCGCCGCTCAGGTGGACGTGAAGGTTCCGGCCGGAGCCGCCGCCGGCGCGGGCACCCTGGTGCTTACCGCCGTCGAATCCGGCACTGTAGTGAAAACGGCGGTGAAGGTCGCGGCCAGCGTCCCCGTCCCGCCGAAGTGCACGCCGCCGGTCAAGCCGACCAGGCCCGGGGATCTCGTGGGCCAGGTGAACTACGGGACAGCCATGGCCGTCTACCGGAAGTGCCTCAAGGGCTGATGCCTTAGCCCGGGATCCCCGGTCCCCACCACGGCACATGCCCTCCCCTGGCCCGCAGCACTGGACATAAGCACCACGCATCCACTGCCCGGCCCCAGGGGAGGGCATGTCCATTCTTGGAGGCAGGCAAGCCGGAGGGCATGCCCACTTTTGAGCGGCTCCTGAGCGGCGGGCGGGTGCGGGCTAGGGGGCCAGGATGTCGCGGGCGATCTCGTCGGCGTCGCGCAGGGTGCGCTGTCCGCTGCGGTAGACCGGGCCGGTCTTCGGCCGGGCCTCGGCGGCGATGGCCGTGCCCCATTGCGTGGCGGAGAGCTGAAGCCCGAGCACGTAAAGCCCCGGCGTCACGGACCCGTTGGCACCGAGCGGGCGGTACGGATGCGGGACGACGTCCAGCCCCGAAGTCTGCACCGGGGTCCCCTCCACGCTCATCATGAGGCGCGGCCGCACCAGCCCCTCGGCGAGCAACTGCTCCAGCAGGGGCGAGGAGTTAACGGCCACCCGGTTGGCCGGGGCCAGCGCCTCGATCATCGCCGCCGCGGACACGGCCCCCGCCCCGGAACCGGTCACAGCCACCACCCCTGAACCGGACACAGCGTTCTCCGTCCGGTCCCATATCGCACCGGCCTTCGCCGTCCCTGAGGCAGCACCGAGCACGCCGGCACTGCCCACAAAACCGCGGACCCCAGCACCGCCCGCGGCAGCACCACCGACGCCGGCAGGCTCCATCGCAGCACCTTCCGCCCCGCCGTCGGCGCTTTCATCCATTCCGCCGCCCACCCATGGTGACGTCGCGGTGAACATCCGGGCCCGCCGGTCCACGCCGAACTTGGGGTCAGGGCCCACGAAGCGCACGATTCCCGCCCGGGCCAGTGCCGCGAGCTGCGCGGAGCGCAGCGCGGGCGGGCCGCTCGCCAGGCCTTCCACGAATGATTCGAACCAGCCCCGGAGGCCCGCGACCCAGGATTCGTCCGTGATGCCACTATCGGCCACAGCGGTCTTGAGCACGGCCCGGCCGTGGTGCAGGGCGCCGATCGCCATCTTCACCGGATCGTCCTCGCCAAGGGCCGAGCGCCGGGCGTCGTCGCGCAGGTAGTCGACGACGGCGGCGTCCAGCTCGGCTCTGGAGTCAAACGAGCGCCCGGCCAGGGGCGCCGCGAGGCCGGGCAGGTCCAGGCGGTGGGATGCCCGGACATGGACGGCAATCACCGATTGCGCGGTGTGCTCCCACTTGGCGGTCGAGTGGGCGTGCGGCCGCAAAGACTCGTCCAGGGCGCGCAGGAACTCGGCCGGGCCGGTCAGGATGGCATCGGGCTGCGAGCGCGCGAGCGTGGAGTAGTAGGCCCAGACCGCGTCCCGGTGCAGGAGCGGCCAGAGGTCGTAGTCAAAGGAGGGCCGGATTCCGGAGTCGGCGAACTTCGCGATCGCGCCCTCAGTGCAGTAGCGCAGCCGGACCGTTCCGGGGTAGTAGCCGGTGAGTGTCGCCTTCGCCCGGTAGGGGGTGCCGCGGCGTGAGGCGGCGATGATGAGCGGTTCGCGGCCGGACGGCAGATACGTCAGTTCAGCGGTGCCCTCCCCGGCAACGAACCGGCCGCCGCGCCCTTCCGTCAGCTGTCCCATCACGTCAAAGAAGTTCAGGCCCATGCCGCGCACCAGGACAGGTTTGCCTCCCGGCACCCGGGACCAGTCGACGTCGGCGGGCGCCGCCGGCGGCACGTACAGGAGACCAAGTTCCTCCGCCGCGGAAAGCAGCTCCCGCTGTTCAGGGTTCAACCGCGCGTCGAGGTGGCMCACGGCCAGCACCACGGAGTCGACGGTAAGTATGGTGCCGTCGTCGAGCACGACGTCGAACCGCACCGAAGCGTCCTCCGCGCCGGCCGGCCCGGAGGCGGCCAGGTCCGGGCCCGGCGCCGCGGAGGCCTCCGCGCCGGCGTGGCGGACGGACGTCGCCGTCGCCGCGTGGAAGTCCACGCTGACGCCGGCCGGCAGCACGGTGAGCAGTTCCTCGAGGGTGGACCGCAGGTAACGGCCGTAGAGGGCCCGGCTGGGGAAGTCCGCCTCGCCGAGCCGTGAGAGCTCGGCACGTTCGTCGTCAGTGAGCGAAGGGTGCGGGTGGGCCTGCTGGAGTTCGCGCCACTGGTCGAATGTGCGCCCGGCCAGGGGCGGCACGAGTTCCGGGTCTTCGGGGACCACGGTGGGATAGAAGGACTGCGTGTTCATCAGGTACAGCCGCGACTGTCCGGGCTGCCAGACGTGCCCCGGGCCTGCCGGGTAAGGGTCGACCACGTCGATGTGCAGGGTGCCCGCGGAGCCGGCGGAGGCCCAGTTGGCGAGGAGCCGTTCCAGCACGCTCGTGCCCCGGGGACCGGCGCCTATCACTGCCGTCCGGATGCTTCGAGATATGCCCACGGCATCCAGCGTATCGGCATCCCGGCCGCCGGCTTGACCTCCGTGTGACTTGCCACTGCCGCACCGATGTTCTTGGATGGGAAAATGACCACCACAGAAGCTGACCACCCGTCCGCGTCCGGCGAGGCCACCGGCGCCCTCCCGGCTGGAGGGACTTCCCCCGAACCCGTCGACGAGAACATCTGGCTGGAGGACATCTACGGCCAGGAGCAGCTGGCGTGGGTCCGTGAACAGAACGCCCGCACCGAGGAGCTCCTTGAGGACGCCGACTACGCCGATCTGGAAGGCCGGATCCTGGAGGTCCTCGACTCCACCGACCGGATCCCCATGGTGGGCAAGCACGGCGAGTGGTACTACAACTTCTGGAAGGACCGGGACAACCCCCGGGGCCTGTGGCGGCGCACCAGCTGGGACAGCTACCGGGCCGGGACCCCCGAGTGGGATGTCCTGCTGGATGTCGACGCCCTCGCCGCCGCCGAGGGCCAGGACTGGGTCTTCCACGGCGCCAACTTCCTGCGCCCGGCCCCGGGTGAAGCCCACCGGCGGGCCCTGCTGGCGTTCTCCCCCGACGGCGGGGACGCCAACCGCCACCGGGAGTTCGACGTCGAGGCCCGCGGCTTCGTGGACCCGGCCGACGGTGGCTTCGACCTCCCGACCGGCAAGGGCAACGCCTCCTGGCTGGACGGGGACACCCTGCTGGTCGCCACCACCGCCCACGATCTGCCGCGGACCACCTMGTCCTATGCCCGCACCGGGGTGAAGCTGCGCCGCGGCGAGTCCCTGGCCCAGGCCGAGCAGCTGTTCGACATTCCCGAGGACCACATGATGGCGATCGTGGCCCACGACTCCACACCGGGCTTCGAACGCACGTTTGCCGTCGACTGGATCAGCTTTTTCGAGAAGAACACCTCGGTGCTGCGCGATGGTGCGTGGGTGCAGATCGACGTGCCGGCGGACGTGAACCTGAGCTCGCACCGTGAATGGCTGCTGTTCCGCCCGCAGCGTGACTGGACCGTCAACGGCACCACCCACCCGGCGGGCTCCCTGCTCGCGGCCGGCTTCGAGGACTTCCTCGCCGGCTCCCGGGACCTCGCCGTGCTCTTCACGCCCGATCCGCACACCTCCCTGCAGTCCTGGAGCTGGACGCGGGACTTCCTGCTGCTGAACCTGCTCCGGGACGTGTCCTCGGAGATCCACGTCCTGGATCCGCGGCGCCCCGGCACGGACGCCGTCTGGGCGGCCACTGTGCTGGACGCCTGCCCGCCCCTGCACGACGTCAATGCCTTCGCGGTGGATGACGAGGACGACGCCGAAGGCTCGGACGACGACGGTACCGGCGGCGCCGCCTCGGTCGCCGAAGGCGAGGCGCCGGGCGCAGGGAACGACTTCTGGCTGGTGGCAACCGGCTTCACGACGCCGACCACCCTGACCCGCGGGACACTCGCCCGCGACAGTGACTGCGGGGCTGCCGAAGGCGTGACCAGCACGCACGAAGTGATCCGGACCTCGCCGTCGTTCTTCGACGAGGCCGGCTACGAGGTCCAGCAGCACTTCGCAGCCTCCAGCGACGGCACGAAGGTTCCGTACTTCCAGGTGGCCGCCAAGGACCTGGTGCTGGACGGCCAGAACCCGACCCAGCTTTCCGGCTACGGCGGCTTCGAGATTTCGCGGACGCCGGCGTACAGCGGCGCGATCGGCCGGGCGTGGCTGGAGCGGCGCACGGCGGAGTCCAGCGGCGTAGAGGGCGAGGGCACACACCGCCGCGGCGGCGTCTACGTGGTGGCGAACATCCGCGGCGGCGGCGAGTACGGGCCCGACTGGCACCGCGCCGCGCTGCAGGGCAACCGCCACCGGGCGTACGAGGACTTCGCCGCCGTCGCGAAGGACCTGATCTCCCGCGGCGTCACGTCCCGTCAGCGGCTCGGCTGCGTGGGCGGCTCCAACGGCGGACTGCTGGTGGGCAACATGCTCACCCAGTACCCGGAGCTTTTTGGCGCCGTGTCCTGCGGGGTCCCGCTCCTGGACATGCGCCGGTACACCAAACTGTCTGCGGGCTATTCCTGGATCGGCGAATACGGCGACCCCGACGTGCCCGAGCAGTGGGAGTTCCTGAAGACGTTTTCGCCGTACCACCTGCTCAAGGACGGCGTGGACTACCCGGAGACGTTTATTTGGACGGCGACTTCGGATGACCGGGTGGGGCCGGTCCAGGCCCGGAAGATGGCGGCCCGCATGCAGGCCATGGGCATCCCCAACGTCTGGTTCCACGAGGCCCTCGARGGCGGCCACGCGGGSGCYTCGGACAACCGGCAGGCSGCSGCCCTGCAAAGCCGCAGCCAGCATTTCCTKTGGCGSGCCCTCGCCGGCACCGAGGAGTAAGGCCCGCACCCAAGCAACGCGGAGTCACTTAGCGCCCATCCGGAGGGCCCCGCATGGGCCGGATCTGACCCCGCGTTGCTCTGGAGCGGGCCGTTTTGCACTGCGTGGCACCTTCTGCGTATCCTTGGTTGGCTAGTTATTAGCAATTGGAGACGTGCCAGAGCGGCCGAATGGGCTTCACTGCTAATGAAGTGTGGGGCACAACTCCACCGGGGGTTCAAATCCCCCCGTCTCCGCGTTTGGCCCCGGTCCTCGGACCGGGGCCTTTTGCGTTCCCGGGCAGATCAGGGCGGATCGACGTCGTTCATTCGCGCTGGTCTGCCCCCGGCAGTCACGTCCCCCGCCCCGGCCCGTCCGGTGGCCGGACGCCTCACGCCGCCGGCGCATCCGGATGGCAGGATAGGCCCATGTCGAGCAACACGGAATTTGACGCCATCATCGTCGGCGGCGGCCACAACGGACTGGCCGCGGCCGCGTACCTGGCCAAGGCCGGGCGGGACGTCCTGGTCCTGGAAAAGCTGGAACACGCCGGCGGYGCAGCGGTATCCGCGCACGCGTTCGACGGCGTCAACGCCCGCCTCTCGCGCTATTCGTACCTCGTCAGCCTCCTGCCCCGGCAGATCATCGACGACCTCGGCCTGCGCATCACGCTGGCGCGGCGGCGCTATTCCTCTTACACCCCGGACCCCGCGGATGGCAGCCGGGCCCTGCTGGTGGACAACGGCGACGAGGCCGCCACGGCCGCGTCGTTCGCCGCCGTCGGCGCCCCCGACGGCGAGTTCGGCGCCTTCACCGCGTTCTACGC
>NZ_JBFTZL010000008.1:0-61309 GCF_056406825.1 Arthrobacter sp. P1_A5
CCAGTTTCCCAGGCTTATCCCAGAGTTAAGGGCAGGTTACTCACGTGTTACTCACCCGTTCGCCACTAATCCCCGGTGCAAGCACCGGATCATCGTTCGACTTGCATGTGTTAAGCACGCCGCCAGCGTTCATCCTGAGCCAGGATCAAACTCTCCGTTGAAGTAAAACAGACACAACATGCGCCCCCGGGAAAACGGGATGCACACGCTGCACAAAATTTGAAACCAGCCAAAAACACCAGACCACACCACGGGGTGGCGGGCCCGGCAAATTCAACCAATTCAATACAATAAATTGGTATCAACAAACTTGGCACACTATTGAGTTCTCAAACAACAGACACACCCGGCACCACCACAACCAACATTTCRGTCRMGGATCGCTCCGGAGCAACTTTTCAAACTTACCCGAGTCCGGACCGCTTTGCAAATCAGCGTTTCCRCGACCCGCAAACCATCCAACCCGCCCCACCCGAACCCGGAGCGCACAAAACGCCGACCAGATCCGGTCTTGAAATTTAGGGGATTGGCCGCCTCCGGTTCCCAGCATTTCMGCTGGTCTCCCTCGCGGCGACTTAGAAAACAATACACCCACCACGCCCCCACCGCAACTCCACCCCCCACACCCACCCCACCACCCAAAAACCCCGCCACCACAACCCAAAACCACCCAACCAGGCCCGCCGGCGTCGTAAGCCCGCAGTGTGTGGTGCGTCACCGCCGAAGGGAACAGTGGGGGCGTGAAACCGCCAAGTCCTTAAACGCGAGAAGGGCCGGCAACCAAATGGTTGCCGGCCCTTCTTCAAGCCACTGGCTTCAGGAGTACTGAATTACCAGGAAGACTTCGTGATGCCCGGGAGCTCACCGCGGTGAGCCATGTCGCGGAAGCGAACACGGGAGATGCCGAACTTCTGGAAGGTACCGCGCGGACGGCCATCGATGATGTCGCGGTTACGCAGACGTACCGGCGAGGCGTTGCGGGGCAGCTTCTGCAGGCCGAGGCGTGCAGCTTCGCGTACTTCGTCGGTTGAGTTGGGATCAACCAGGGCCTTCTTCAGTTCGAGGCGCTTTGCAGCGTAACGCTCGACGATGACTTTACGCTGTTCGTTCTTAGCGATCATTGACTTCTTAGCCATGTGTTTAGCGCTCCTCTCGGAATTCGACGTGCTGGCGGATTTTGGGGTCGTACTTCTTCAGGACCAGACGGTCCGGGTCGTTACGACGGTTCTTGCGCGTCACGTAGGTGTAGCCCGTGCCCGCGGTCGACTTCAGCTTGATGATCGGACGTACGTCCTTATCCTTTGCCATTAGAGCTTCACTCCTCGTGCCAGGATGGCGGCGACGACTACGTCAATGCCGCGTACGTCGATGGTCTTGATGCCACGTGCAGAGACCTGCAGGGTGACATTGCGGCGCAGGGACGGAACCCAGTAGCGCTTCTTCTGGATGTTCGGGTCGAACCGGCGCTTGTTGCGACGGTGCGAGTGCGAAATGCTGTGTCCAAAGCCCGGCTCGGCTCCGGTCACCTGGCAGTGTGCTGCCATGACGACTCTCCTCAAAAAATAAATGAAACGGCTAACGGAGTTCCCGTTGACCGTGCGTTGGGCGGCGTCCGCATCCGGCTCCCTCCCCCAACCGTCGTTGTCCGCGGGATTCAGGCAGACGGCACAAACCGTATGCTTCCTCACTGCGGCGAAGATTGTGGGCCACGGGCACCTGGCGCCGGCGATCTGTTGGACCGTCATTGCGAAGTGCCGGGATGCTGGCGAATACAGGAATGCGCGCAACTTGAGCCCCTAACTACCGGCCTCCAGGACTGTCGATTTTTCAGACGGGTCCTGCCAACCGGAGCAATTGCGCACGCTCCGCGCCACCTAGCGCCTACCAAGTCTACGAGTTCGGCGATTTAAAGACCAATCCGTCGCTGAATGGTGTATAGGGCAGTGGCCCATAGCCAGTGCAGGCGTGGGGGCGGTGCCGTCCCAGGTCATATGCCCGACGAAGGCTTTTCACAGCGAAATGATAGGCAGCGGGGCAATTCTGGATCCATGAACACACAACTTCTGACGAACCGTCCCGGGATTCGCCGCAGCTCCGGCGGCGCTGTGAACCCCTTCAGGGCGCAGTACCGCCGGCGGTTGCTAAGAGCGGATCTGCTGACGGTCCTTTTCTGGGCGTCGCTGGCCGGCGCGGTCGCCTTGTGGCTGGCCGACGGCGGAATGGCCGGCTTCGCGACTCCAGCCGGTTCCTTCACCGCGCTGGGGATTGTGGCCGGCCTCGCCGGCATGGACCTGGTGCTTCTCATGCTGCTGCTGGCGGCCCGAATCCCACTCATCGACCAGACAGTCGGCCACGACCGCGCCCTTGAGTTTCACCGCAAGCTGGGCAAACCGGCCCTGTACCTGCTGCTGGCGCACGGAGTCCTCATTGCTATCGGCTACGGCATGGCGGAAGGACTGGACCCCGTCAGCGAGTCGGTTGCCCTCTGGGTCCTTGTGCCTGACATGTGGCTGGCCTACATTTCCATGCTCTTGTTCATCGCCGTCGTCGTCACCTCCCTGGTAGCCGTCCGACGTCGGTTCCCTTACGAATTCTGGTACGCCGTCCACCTCCTGACGTACGCGGCCGTCCTGACCTCGCTCCCCCACCAGTTCAGTGTGGGCGCTCTCTTTGCCGAGGGAACCTGGCAGCGCTGGTACTGGCTGGCCCTCTGCATCGCGACCGGCGCCGCACTTCTCTACTTCCGGGTGGTCCAGCCTGTGGTGGCAACATTCAGGCACCAGTTGACCGTCAAGCGTGTGGTGCGGGTGGCCCCCGGAGTGGTCAGCATTGAAATGTCCGGCCTTCGACTGGACGAGCTGGCGGGCAGTGGCGGCCGGTTCTTTATCTGGCGGTTCCTGGCTCCCGGCCTGTGGTGGCATCCGCATCCGTTCAGCCTGTCCGCCGAACCCGTCCATTTCGACGCCGCCGGCCAGGGCACGCTGAGGATCACTGTCCGCAACCTGGGCAAGGGGTCATCCCAGCTGGCGTCGCTGAAGCCCGGCACCAAAGTGGCAGTGGAGGGACCGTACGGGCTGTTCAGCACGTCCGCGCGGAGCCGCAACCATGTGGTCATGGTGGGAGCCGGAATTGGCATCACGCCGGTTCGTGCCCTGCTGGAGAGCACGCCGTTCCAGCCCGGCAACGCCACTGTCATCCTCCGCGGCCACAGCGAATCCGAGCTCTACCTTGGCGAGGAGATCCTCGATCTCTGCCGGCGCCGCGGCGCCACGCTCTTCCACTTGACCGGCTCCCGCCCGGCCGGCGTCCAGACCTGGCTTCCGGAGCACGCCGCCCGTGCCGGCCACCGGCTTGCCAGTTATGACCCGAAGATCGCCGACGCCGACGTGTACGTCTGCGGCCCCTCCGTCTGGGCACACAACGTGCTTGAGGACGCCCGCGCAGCCGGCGTCCGGGAAGACCAAATCCACTACGAAAGGTTCGACTGGTGAGAACCCGCGCAGCAGTTTCAGCCGCCCTGGCGTCCGCCGGCATCCTCATCGCCGGCTGGCAGTCCGGCGTCCATGTAGCCGATACCGGCAGCTCCGTCGCAAGCGCGGCGGCCGGGACCACCGGGGCCACGGGTTCGTCCGGCTCAAGCGGAACGTCCAGCTCCAGCGGGACGTCCGACTCAACAGCTTCGTCCGGCGCGTCGGGGGCGGGCACCACAGGGGCCTCGGCCAAGGCCGTAGGGACGTACCCTGGCTCGGTCGTCCAGACCCGCTTCGGCTCCGTCCAGGTGCAGATCACCGTGCAGGCCGGGAAGATCACCGACGTCACGGCGCTCCAGCTGACCGATGCTGAACGCAAGTCCGTGCAGATCAGCAACCGGGCGGCCCCGATCCTGCGCGACGAGGTGCTCCAGGCCCAGTCCGCGGACGTGCAGACCATCAGTGGTGCCACGGTGACCTCCGAGGCGTACTTGAACTCCCTGCAGGCGGCCCTCGATGCAGCCAACCTCTGAGCTGGGCGGCTCTGCCCTGCAGGCCAGGACGTTTGGCTCGATGGGCACCGTTATCAGCCTGACCGTTCCAGCGGGGGCCGTCCCGGGAACTGCGGGCGGGGAGGGCGGGCTCGACGCCGCAAGCGCCGCCGTCGAGCGCGTCTTTGCCGGGTTGGACGAAACGTTCAGCCTGTACCGTCCCGACTCTGAGGCGAGCCGGCTGGCGCGCGGGGAGCTTTCCCTGCGGGACTCATCCGCCGCGATGCGGGACCGCTACGCGGAGGCGCTCAGCTGGCGGCTCAGGACGGAGGGCGCGTTCTCCCCGGAACGGCCCGGCGGCGTGCTGGACCTTTCGGGGCTTATCAAGGGCTACGCGATCGGGCAGGCCGGTGAGGCATTGCGGAGCCGCGGGATCACCGACTGGTGCCTGAATGCCGGCGGCGACGTACTGGTGATGGGCTCGCCCGTGCCGGGCAGCGGAACCGCGTGGGCGGCCGGCGTCGTTGACCCGATGGACCGCTCGGCGCTGCTTGCCGCCTACGAACTGGGCGGACCTGGCACCCGGTGCGCCCTTGCGACGTCGGGCTCAGCGGAGCGGGGTGACCATATCTGGGCAGCGGGAGCCGGAAGCCGGACCGCGGGCTCCTCCGGCGCCGGGTTCGCCCAGGTCTCCGTGGCCGCGGCGGACATTGTCACCGCCGATGTGCTCGCGACGGCGATCGTGGCCGGCGGGACCGCGATGCTGCACCGGGCCACGGACGGTTGGGAGATCGATGTCCTCGCCGTCCGCCGCAACGGGGAACTGCTCGCGACGCCGGGGTTCCGCGCCTAGGGTGCCGTTCTAGAGGTGGGTCAGCTGGCCGTACTTCGGCTCCAGGCCGTCGCCRGACGACTTGCCGGTGACGCGCCGGACAACCCACGGGCCGGCGAATTCGCGGACCCACCGGGCATTCGCGCGGAGGGCGTCCACCCGGCTCAGCTCAGGAACCGGCGTCATGGGCGGGACGTCAATCGAGTGCTCGTGTGCCAGCACCGTGAGGACGCGCTTGGCCATGTTCGCGTGGCCGGCGGCAGACATGTGCATCCGGTCCGTGGCCCACATGCCCCAGTCGTAGTACTCGCTGAAACGCCAGTAGTCGACCAGCAGGGCCCCGTGGTCCCCGGCGATGCCGCGAACCAGTTCGTTGTAGATGGCCGTACGGCCGCGCATGGTGCCGAAAATCTTGGAACCCCGCGCATCGAAGCCGGTGAACATCACCACGGTGGCGCCGGTGGCCGTGAGCTTGCGGATTCCGGCATCGTATTCGGCCAACAGGTCATCGATGTCGACCTTGGGCCGGAGGATATCGTTGGCGCCAGCGTAAATGCTGACCAGGGTGGGATTGAGGGCGACGGCGGCATCGACCTGTTCGGCCAGGATCTGGCGGAGTTTCCGTCCGCGGATGGCAAGATTCGCGTACCCGAAGCCGGGATCGGCGGCGCCAAGCCCCTCCGCCACCCGGTCCGCCCAGCCCCGGACGCCGTTGGGCCGGGTGGGGTCGTCGTCGCCAACGCCTTCCGTAAAAGAGTCTCCAAGGGCTACATAGCGGGACGTGAAATCCATGGATCCAGTCTGCCAGCAGTTGCCGCGAGCAACAAAGACGGGGGTGTCCGACGTCGGACTGCGGCGCCTTCGGCTGTCGCGCTTAGATGCCGCGCAGGATCCAGTGGTCGTCGTCGAGTCGGGCCACGATCTTTTCGCCGATCCGGGCCAGGTCCGCGACGTCCTCGGGGCTCAGAGCGTCGAGGAACAGTGAGCGGACCGCCTCGACATGGCCCGGGGCGAGTTTCACAATCGTCTGCATCCCGGCATCGGTCAGGTGGGCCGTGGTCACGCGGGCGTCGCCGGGGTGCGGCCTGCGCTCCAGCCAGCCGCGGTTCTGCAGCTTGGTGACCACATGCGAGAGCCGGGACAGGGAGGCGCTGGTGCGCGCGGCGAGCTCACTCATGGGCAGGAAGCGCCCTTCGGCCTCGGAAAGCATCGCCAGCACGTTGTAGTCGAACAGGGAAAGCTTGCCCGCGGCGTGGAGCTGGGTGTCCAGGGCGGCCGGCAGCATGGTGTTGATGCTGAGCTGGGCCAGCCAGGCCCGGCGTTCGTCTGCGTTGAGCCAGCGGGGTTCGGTCATGGCTACATTCTAGGAGACTGGAAGCTTGACGATTCAACTTCAGCCGGGCATTTCCGGAAAACTTCCCGCCTGTCCGTGGCCAGCTACCGGTAGGCTGGCCGCATGTACGTAGTCTCCCTGACATACAAAGTCCCCGAGGACATTGTGGAGTTCCATCTTCCGGCGCACGTTACGTGGCTGCAGGCAGCCTTCGACGACGGCGTCTTCATGGTCGCGGGGCGCAAAATCCCCCGCACCGGCGGTCTGTTGCTCTCGAACGCGGACCGGGCCAGCCTTGACGCCGCACTGGCCAAGGACCCCTTCTACGTCAACGGTGTGGCTGAATTCGAGGTCATGGAATTCCACGCCAACCGGGTGGCTCCGGGCTACGAAAACCTGCTGGACAGCTGAGTCCCGGCGGCTACCTGGCGCCGGGCTGGCCGATGGCACGCTGGTCGTGCAGCAGTTTCTTCAAGCCGCCCTTGCGGGGGACCCGCACGGGTTCGGGCCAGCGCGGCCGGAGCTGATCGCCGAGGGTTACGCCGCGGAGCTTCCGCCCGAACAACGGCAATACCCAGTCGCGGACCCAGCGGCGCTGCCGGCGTTCCCACTCCCGCAGGCCCGGTTTCACGGGCGGTTCCCAATCCCTGGGTTTGATCTTGTGCGGCACGCCGAGGTGGTCCAGGACCTGTGAGGCGAGGTATTTGTGGCCTGCCTTGGACATATGCAGCCGGTCCGAATCCCACATCCGCGGGTCATGGAAGGCGTCGAAGCACCAGTAGTCCACCAGCACCGCGCCATAGCGGCCGGCGATCTCGCGGACGCGCCGGTTATAGAAGGCGTTGCGTTTCTTCAGCGGCTCCAGCAGCGCGGAGACCTTGACGTCAAAGCCGGTGAACAGCACCAGCGTTGCCCCCGTGTCGGCGAGCGCAGCCACCAGGGACTCGTAGTCCCGCATGAGGGCCCCGATGTCCGTGCCGAAATCCAGGATGTCGTTGCCGCCCGCGTAGAGCGTGACGAGGGTCGGCTCCATGGCCACGGCGGGACCGAGCTGTTCGCCGGCGATGTGGCGCAGCCGTTTGCTGCGGATGGCCAAATTGGCGTACTCCCACCCCGGCTGCGCCTTGGCCAGCTTCTCCGCAACCCGGTCCGCCCAGCCCCGCACGCCATTGGGGAAGCGGGAATCGTAGTCCCCCACACCCTCAGTGAAGGAATCCCCCAAGGCAACAAAGACCCGCCGCCCGCCACGATCCGGAAGCAAAGGAATTGAATCCACCCCGTCACCCTACCCACCCCAAAAAGCCGGCAGGGAAAGGGGAGGTTAACCCAAGGTGAGAACGGCACCGCGGGCGGCAGCGGCCGGCTTGCGTAGGAGCGCACCGAACGTGAGCCGAGAGAGGCCGCCCGCGGCCGAACGAGGCGGCGGGAGGAAGGGCGGACCCGAGGGCCCCGAACTGAGCTTGCGAAGTTTGGGAAGGGTCCAACCGCTAAGCGACGGCAAAGCAGCGGTGGCGGGTGAAGCCCGGAAGAACTTGCGGAAGCGTCGCAGCAGGAACCGCAGGACCTGCAGGAGCGTCGGGGTGAGAACCGCAGGACCTGAGGGAGCGTCGGTTAGAGCTCGGCTTTCCCCTGCCGCCAGTACCCCATGAACGCGACCTGTTTCCGGTCAATCCCCACGTCCCGCACCAAGTACCGCCGCAACTCCTTGACGGTGCCCGCTTCGCCGGCGATCCAGGCGTAGAACGGCAGTGCCCCGGCGGGCTTATCAGGGTTCTTGCCGGCTCCGATCATCGCGGCGTCCATCCGGGCGGGGGTCTCCCAGAGGATGTCCTGGTCCACGTTCACGTCATCGGGTTCGGGCCCTGCCCCGCCGCCGGCAGCCTTGATGCCCACCCAGCCGGGTTCGGGAACGGCGGTGCGGACGGCTTCCTGCAGGAGTTCGCCGTGCGGACGTGAGCGGCCGATCAAGGCGCCGCGTGCCAGCCAGGTGATTTCGACGTCGGCGTCGGACCTCAGGTCCAGGAAGTCGCCGGGCTCGGGGACCTCCAGGAACGCATGTCCGCTGATGTACGACGGGAGGCTTTCCAGGATGGCGCTGATGGCCGGGACAGCGGTCTCGTCACCGGCAAGCAGTACGCGTTGGGCCAGGCCCGGCCGCCATTCGATGCCGGAGTAGGTCTCCGCCGTGACACAGTGCGCGGCCCGGTTGTTGGGTCCAATGAGGGTGAGGGCGTCGCCGGGCCTGGCGTTCAGGGCCCAGTTCGCGGCGGGTCCGCCGTTTCCGGCGGCGTCGAAGTGCATGACAAAGTCGACGTCGATCTCCGGATACACGGAGTCGAGGCGTTCCTGCCGCACGGTGTAGGTGCGCATGGAGCCACGGATCGCGGGATCCATGGCCAGCCATTCCTGGTACCAGCCGGACTGCTCCGTGTGGAACACCGGCAGTGGCAGCTGGGTGCCGTCCCCGGCAAGGGACGGGATCATCAGCTTCACGCGCAGGTCCAGGGTTTCGCCGTGGACGCCGAAGCCACGCAGGGAGTACCCGCCGAAGGTGACCCGGCGGAAGTTGGGGCTGAGCTCCTGCACCGCGGCGACCGTCACGTCGAACGCCAGGGTCATTGGTTGGGTGGGCGGCTGGTTGCTTTCGCCAGAGGGCGTATGGCGTACCCGCGACTGGCTGATGTCTGCTGCCGTGCCGCCCGTTGCACTGCTGGCTGTTGCACTGCTGTTAACTGCCCTCATGGGACCAACTCCAGGGTTGCTGTTTCTGATTTTGGGAAGTCGGCGTGGTGCCGGCCGAGCGGGATGATCAACGGCGTGCCGGAAATGGGGTCGGGCAGCACCCGCGAGTCCAGGCCGAAGACGTCTCGGACCAGGTCCTCGGTGACGACGTCGGCGGAGGTGCCCTCGGCCACGATCCGTCCGCCTTTCATGGCGATGATGTGGTCCGCATACCGGGCCGCCAGGTTCAGGTCGTGCAGGACGATTGCCACGGTGGTGCCGCGGCGCCGGTTCAGGTCCGTGATCAGTCCAGGACCTCTACCTGGTGGGCCAGGTCCAGGTAGGTGGTTGGCTCGTCGAGCAGCAGAATGTCGGTCTCCTGGGCAAGCGCCATCGCGATCCAGACGCGCTGACGCTGCCCGCCCGAGAGTTCGTCGACATTGCGTTCGGCGAGCTCCAGGGTTTCGGTGGCTTCCAGCGCACTCTGCACAGCGAGATCGTCACCCGTGCTCCAGCTGCGGAAGAACCCCTGGTGCGGGTAGCGTCCGCGGCCCACGAGATCCCGGACCAGAATGCCGTCGGGGGCGGTGGGGTGCTGCGGGAGCAAGCCGAGGATGCGGGCGAGTTCCTTGGCCGGGCGGGAATGGATGTCCTTGCCGTCCAGGGTCGCGGTGCCGCCGGCCGGCTTCAGCAGCCTGGACAGGCCGCGGAGGAGCGTGGATTTGCCGCAGGCGTTGGCGCCCACGATCATTGTCACCTTCCCCTCGGGAATCTCCGCCGTGAGGCCTTCCACCACCCGGCGCTGGTCGTACTGCAGCGTCAGGTCCTTGGCGTTGAGAACTGCCATATCAGGCGTCCTTTCGGTTGGCCGTGACCAGGAGCCACAGCAGGAACGGTGCTCCCAGCGCGCCGGTGACCACACCGACGGGAAGGACGGTGCCGTCCAGCAGCAGGGGGGCGATGTTGGCGGCGAAGTAGTCGGCGGCCAGGACAATCAGGGCGCCGACGAACGCGCCGGCCGGAAGACTGGCCTTGCCCGTGAAGCGGCGCGCGATGGGGCCGGCCAGGAAGGCGACGAAGGCCACGGGCCCGGCAGCTGCAGTGGCGACGGCGGCGAGGGCGACGGCAACGGCCACCACGCCCAGCCGGGTGATGCCCACCCGGATGCCGAGTCCGGCGGCGGCGTCGTCTCCGAGTTCCAGGATGCGCAGCGGGCCGGCGAGGACGGCGGCGGCGGGCACCAGGACCAGCAGCGCCAGGGCCAGCACTCCGGCACGGTCCCAGCTGGCGGAATTCAGGGATCCGTTCAGCCAGATCAGGGCCTCGGCCGCGGTGCGGATATCGGCCCGCGTCATGAGGAAGTTGACCACGGCGTTCAGTGCGGCGGCAATGCCGATGCCGGCCAGGATGAGCCGGCTTCCGGCTGCGTTGGCGTGATTGCCGCCGCCTGATCCGGGGGAACCGTTCCGCGAGATTGTGTAAATCAGGACGGCTACCGCCATGGCCCCGCACAGTGCCGCGCCGGACACCGCCGCTCCGGAGGCGCCGAAAACGACGATGGCGGTGACGGCGGCCGCGCTGGCCCCGTAGCTGATGCCGATCACGTCGGGACT
Organism: Arthrobacter sp. P1_A5; assembly: GCF_056406825.1. Taxonomy (NCBI): domain Bacteria; kingdom Bacillati; phylum Actinomycetota; class Actinomycetes; order Micrococcales; family Micrococcaceae; genus Arthrobacter; species Arthrobacter sp. P1_A5. The sequence goes on from NZ_JBFTZL010000008.1 coordinate 10,461, forward strand.
GGCCAGTGGATTGCGCAGCATCGTCTGGAACAGGGTGCCCGAGAGCCCGAAGGCAATGCCGATCATGGTGCCGATGACTGCCCGCGGCAGCTTGGTTTCCATCACGATGAAGCTGGCGCCGGGGATCCGCTCGCCACCGGTGAGGCGGGCCGTGAGGATCCTGACGAAGTCCGGGACGGTGACGGTGTAGCTGCCCAGCAGGATGCTGACGGCGAAGAGCACAATGACGGCGAAGGCCAGCAGGGCCGTCCGGCCCATCAACGCACTGCCTATTAACACACTGCGCGGCGGCCCCACATTGGCGCGGACCGGGCCGGCGGGATCGGCCAGTTCGCACTCCGCGGGGGCGTTCTCCCCCAGCTCGCGCTTGACGTTGGCGAGGTCTGCCTTGCTCACAGCCCTGCCCCCTTCCCGCGGCGGACCAGCCACACAAAGACAGGCGCACCCACCAGCGCCGTCATGATGCCCGCCGGGACTTCGCCGGGCAGCAGGATGACACGGCCCACCACGTCCGACAGCAGGAGCAGCACCGGTGCCAGGACCAGCGAGAACGGCAGGATCCACCGGTAGTCCGGGCCGGTCAGGAAGCGGACGGCGTGCGGAATCACCAGGCCGACGAAACCGATCGGCCCGGTCAGCGCCGTGGCCGAGCCGCAGAGCAGCACAATGCCCAGCGCGGTGACGGCGCGGACCAGTCCGACGCGCTGACCCAGGCCGCGGGCGATGTCATCCCCGAGGGCCAGGCTGTTAAGGATCCGTCCGGTGAACAGGACAATCAGCGCCCCGGCGGCCAGGAACGGCAGCCCGGGCAGCACGACCGACCAGTCCCGGCCGGCGATCCCGCCGACCTGCCAGAAACGGAACCGGTCCAGGGTGTCCTGGCTGGAGACCAGGACGACGTTCATCAGCGAATACAGCCCCGCGCTCAGGGCCGCGCCTGCCAGTGCCAGTTTGACCGGCGTCGCGCCTTCCCTGCCAAGTGACGCGATCAGGTAGACGACGACGGCGGCTGCCGCGGAGCCGATGAACGCGAACCAGATGTAGCCGGTCAGGGACGAGACGCCGAAGACGTAGATCCCGGTGACGACGGCGAGGGCCGCGCCGGCGTTGACACCGATGATGCCCGGGTCGGCGAGCGGGTTACGGGCCACCCCCTGCATGGCCGCGCCGGCCAGTCCGAGGGCGCCGCCGGCGAGCAGGCCCAGCACGGTGCGGGGGATGCGGGCGTGGATGACGGCGTGGTTGCCGTCAGCGGGGTCGAACTGCGTCAGGGCCTGCCAGACGGTGCCGAGGGGTACCCCCCGCGCACCGACAGCCAGGGACGCCGCGCAGACCAGGACTAGTACGACGATGGCGGCCAGCAGCCAGACGGCCTGTTTGGCGGGGGCTTTCTTCCCGGGGGCGACAGGTGCGCCGGGCACACTGCCGGCGGGCGCCGTCGCCGGCGCCGTCGCCGTCCTGATTGTCATGGATGCGTGCTATTTCGCTGCAGTGGCGACTTTGTCCGCGGCGCCGGCCAGCTGGGGGAGGAACGTGTCCAGGGACCACGGCAGGCTCAGCGGCGACGAAGCGGAGATGGACAGGGTCAGCATGTTGTTCGAGTCGGCAACCAGCGCGCCGGTCTTGATGGCCGGGATCTGGCCCAGCAGCGGGTCAGCCTTGATGGAGTCGGTGGTGGCGGCATCCGGCACCCAGGTCACGAAGATGTCCGAAGTGAGTTCGTTGGCTTTTTCGGCGGACCACGGGATGAAGAATTCCTTGGAGCCCTTGGAGTTGTCCTCGACAACGGATGCCAGCTTCATGCCGATTTCGTTGAGGAAGCGGGGACGGTTGTCGTTGGCGGTGTAGACGTTGACGCCGTCGCTCTTGTCCGGTTCCAGGTTGCCGTAGATGAAGGTCTTTCCGGCGATCTGGGGGTACTTGGAGACCTTGTCCTTGATCGTGGCCTCGGTGTCGGAGACCAGCTTGGCAGCTTCGGCTTCCTTGCCAAGGGCCTTGCCGATGATGGTGGTGGAGTCCTGCCACGGCGTGCCGTAGGCCAGCTCCGGGTGCGCCACGACGGGGGCGATTTCGCTGAGCTTCTTGTAGTCCTCCTCCGTCAGGCCGGAGTAGGCGCCGAGGATGACGTCCGGGTTCAGCTTGGCGATCTCGGTGAAGTTGATGCCGTCAGCCTCGGAGAACTGGACGGGGGCCTTCGCGGAACCGAAACCGGCGCCGAGCTCTTCCAGTGCGGCGTCCTTCCACGGCGTGGAGCCCTTGTCATTACCGCCCCATTCGTTCTTGGGCACGCCCACGGGAACCACGCCGAGGGCGATCGCGACGTCGTCGTTGACCCAGGAAACGGTGACCACGCGCTTGGGCTGTTCCTTGATGGTGGTCTCGCCGAAGACGTGCTTGATGGTCACCGGGAAGGCTGTGCTGACCGGCTGGGAGGGAGCGTCCGCCGCCGTCGAGCCGGCAGGTCCGGTAGAGCAGGCGGTCAGGGTCAGCGCGACGGCGGCCAGAAGGGCTGCGGCCCGCACTGCGCTCTTGCGGCGGCGGCCTGCGGGGCGGCCGCCTGAACGGGTGAAAAGGGCGGAAGCCACGGAACTCCTTAGGTAAGTGATGCAAACCTAAGTAAGGCTAGCCTATCCTTTGTGCAATTAAGAAAGGTTTGAGTAACTTAATTGTCTCAATTGCCCTTTAAAGTGCACCGGAGCATCGATGCGCCCCGCGTTGCTCCTTTAAAGACGTTGCACCACTCAAGGCGTTTCACCACTAAATGCTCAGCCGCCGGGTGCGGAATGCGAACTGGACACGAATCCCGGGCTTTGCAAGGATGGGCTCGCCGGATATTCGAAACCGGTGATGTGTTGGGACGGGGGAAGTGAGCATGGACATCGCGACGATGACTGTGGCCACGGTTAGCGGGGTGGCCGCTGTGGCCTGCTACGCGCCCGCGCTCCTGCCAGCCCCGCCCGCGCAGGCCCTTCCCGCGGAGTCCCGAACCAGCACGGCCTAGTCCCGCGAGACGCCTTGCCCCACACCGGAGTCGCAGGCTGGCAGTCTTCTGCCCACAATCCGCCTGGCGGGCCGCGCGCCCGTCTGGCCGGAGCCATCCGATTTTCGAAAGTGTCCGTCATGCAAAAAATCACGGCGCAGCAGACCCGCTCGTCCTTCATCAACGCGAGCCGCTCAGAAGCCGCCAAACTCAATCTGCCCAAGAGCTTCGACACCCTGGATTGGGAAGCATTGGACTTCCTGGCCTGGCGGGACGCGAAGGTGCCACTCCGCGGCTATCTCGTGGTGCAGGGGCCGAAGGGTCCCACTGGCATCATGCTCCGGGCCCCTGAAGGCGGGGCCAAGAAGAACCGTTCCGTGCTCTGCGAGCTGTGCCGGGACGTGTTCTCCAAGGACGACGTCCTGCTGTGGGTGGCCAAGCGCGCCGGGCAGTCCGGCCGCAACGGCAACACGCTCGGCACCCTGATCTGCGCCGATTTCCTGTGCTGCCGCAATGTCAGGGTGGAGCCTGCGGCCAACGAGATCAACCCGGACCCGGCCGCGGTCGTCCTGCGGCAGATCGAAGGGCTGGTGGCCCGCACAGCCCAGTTCGTGGAGCGCGTCCAAGGCAACTAGCCCCGGCACAAGCAACGCGGGGTGGGGTCAGCGCAGGACGATGTCCACGGGGTTTGCCTCGGAGCGCCAAGTGCCCTCCGTGCCCGGACGTGCGGCAATCACCGGAGCCGTCAGGACGCCGGAACGGTTGGTGCGCTTGTCCCGGAGGATCTCCGTCACCGAGCCGAGGTGCCGGGAGAGGTCGATGACGTTCTCCGGCGCGGCCAGCAGGAGCTGGAAGCCGAACTCATGCAGCGCCTTGATGCCCGCGCCGGCGAATTCCTCCGAGGCGAGCACGAACGCCTCGTCCATCATGACCGTGCCGTACGTGGTGAAGCCCTGCTCGGCGATGCCCAACTGGTAGCTCAGCGCCGCCGCCATGATGAACGCCGTGAAGCGCTGCCGCTCGCCACCGGACATGGAGCCGGTGTCCGCGTGCATGTAGACCTCGGTCTTCTTCGCGCCCTTCGCCGCCCCCTTGGCACCGGCGCCCTTGGAACCGGCACCCTGGACTTCGCGGTGTTCCTTGCACTGGATGAACAGGTGGCCGCGGACGTCCAGCACTTCGGCCCGCCAACGGCGGTCCTCTGGGGTCTGCGAGCCGAGCCGCTTCACGAGCGTTTCGAGCGACTTGTAGCGGGTGGTGAGCTCGGCGTCGTCGTCCCCCTCCGCCCTGGACGCAGCGGCGGACGCAGCAGCGGACGCTGCAGTAACCGCCTTGCCGGGCCGGGTGTGCCGGACCTTGAGCGCGTTCTGGATGGCGTCCTTGAACTGCTTCGCCGTCGCCGGCAGCGTCTGCTTGATGTCGAGTTCCAGGAAGCTGCCCTCGTGGAAGTTGACCTCGGACAGGATCCCGTTCAGCGGCAGGATGCGGCTCGTGATGGCGCGGCGCTCCTCGTCGAGCAGGTGCAGCAGGGTGGAAAAGGATTCGTGCGTCCGCTGGTTGAAGAACTGCCGGAACTCGGCCTCCTGGGCGGGCAGCCCGTCGCTGACAATCGCGTGGTAGCGGGATTCGAACTCCCCCGCGGCGCCGATCGAGGTGCCGTGGTCCGCGGAAATCGCCGTGCCCCACTCCCGGACGAAGCCCTCGAAAATGCGGGTGAGGCGCTCCGAGGTGGCCTGACCGCGGGACTCGGCGACGTGCAGTTCGGCCAGGAGCCTGGTGCGGACCTGGTTGGCGAGGTTGTCGAGTTCGTGCATCTCCAGGACGTCACCGAAGCCGGTGAAGTACGGTTCCAGCGCGGCGACGCCGGCGTCCGACGGCGGTGCCTGCGCCAGCCGGGTGCGTGCGGCATCGAGCAGCGCACCAGCGGCGGTCATGCGCGCATCGAGGGCCTTGTACTCGCTTTGCAGCACGGCCGCGGATTCGGTGCTGGACTGGTGCTTGTGCCGCGCGGCTTCGATGCTGGCGCGGAGCGGTTCGAGGTCGGCCTGTGCGGCGAGGGCGTCCTTGAGGCGCTGCTCGATCCGGGCGAGCTCCTCGCCGGCCACGGCGGCCGAGACCTGTTCCCAGGGCCGGTGGTCCTCGGCCACCCGGCGCAAGGCTTCAAGCTGCCGGGTCATGCCCTGGTGCGACTCTTCCCGGCTTTGCGCCAGCTCGGCGGCCTTGGCCAGCTCCTGCTGCAGGTCCTCAACCTGGGCCGCCACGAGTTCGAGCTTGGCGGCATTGTCGAACCCGAGGACGTAGTCCTGGCGGGACGTGAAGCGGTCATCCTTTTCCACCGTGTGGCGGTTGCGCTTGACCACACCGCCCAGGCTCAGGCCCTTGTCCAGGCCGGCGAGCTCGTCCGGGTTTTCCACACACGGGTAGGCGAAGTCGAGGGCAATCCGTTCGCGGAGCCAGGCGCTGGACTGCGCAAGCGCCTGGGCGTGTGGCCCGGCGGGCAGCCCGGCATCGGTGAGGAAACTGAGCTTGGTCAGCAGGTCGCGATCGGCCACGTCCTCGACGGCCAGCGCACCGCCGGCCAGGGGCCGGGAGACGTCCACGGCACGCAGCGCTCCGCGCACGGAATGGTCGTTGAGGTAACGGGTGACTGCCGCGAAGTGCTCGCCCGGGACCAGCAGCGTGGTGGCCAGGCTCCGCAGCGCGCGCTCGGCAGCCGGGCGCCACTGTTCCTGGCCCTCGGCAAGGTCGATCAGCTCGCCGCCGAAGGGCATCTGCTCCTCGGGCACGCCCGTGGCAGCGGCAATGGCGCTCCGGTTTTCAATGCTCGACGGCGGCAGCAACGATTTGCGCGTCTTCAGCGAGACGAGCTCCTGCTGGGCCGCGGCGAGTTCGCGCTTCCGGGTGGCGTGGCCATCAAAGGCCTCGAAGCGCAGTTCCTTGAGCGCTTCGGAATCGTCCTGGAGCTCAGCCGAGCGTGCCGCGGCGTGCTCGTGGGCCTGATCCCAGCCGGCGGCCGACCACTGCAGTTCCAGCCCGGCGTCGGTCAGCGCCTTGCGGGTCGATGCCTCGACTTCCTGCCGGAGCTTGAGCCCCACCCGGGCGTTCTCCAGAGACTGCTCGATCGCGGATATCGCGTTGCCGCCCTGGTTGTTGTACTCGCCCTCCAGCTGGCGCAGTTCCTTGGCGAAGCCGTCACGGACAGCGCGTTCGGCGGCCAGGTCCGTGGCCTTCGCCTGGGCCAGCTCCTTCAGCCGCGCCAGGGTCTTCTCGTGCACTGTGACCGCGAGCTGCTGCTTGTAGGCCTCGAATTCCTCACCTGTTAGGTCCCGCAGCCGGTTCGCGTCCAGCAGCGCCTGCGCGTATTCCTTGTTCAGCCCGGGGACGGGGGCGAGCTGGTCGCGCTGCTGCCGGACGTCCTCGAGGCGCTGCCGGATGGACATGAGGTTGCTGAATTCCTCGACGACGTCGTCCGCCGCGGCCAGCGTGGCAGGGGCATCGAGGACCTGGTCGCGGAAGAAGGTGTTGACGCTGCCGCCGAGTCCCTTGCCGGCCTGGATGACGCGAAGCAGCGGAAGGGCCTGATCCGAATTGATGCCGAGGAGGCGGCGGAATCGTTCGGCGAAGGCCTTGTGGACGTCGAAGATCTGGGCGTCCGGGAAGATCGCGTCCAGCGCCGACTTGGTGAACCGCTTCTCCGCGATGCCCTCGATCGCCGCGAGGTCCAGCGGCTTGTTATCGATCACGTAGTACCGGCCGACGCTGGATTCCGTGCCGTTCTTGGGCAGGTCGAAAAGCGCCGAAACCGTCACCCGCGTGCCGGCGGCGTTGTCGAACGTCAGCGCGACGGCGGACCAGGTCGCGCCGGGGCGCTGGAACGCACTCGCCGAGCCCTCCCCCACGGCCTTGTCGCCTACCTTGCCGCGCATGTACGTGAACGTGGTGCGCTTGTCCTCGACGGCRCCGCCTGCCCGCTGTGCCGCAGCTTCGTTGGAGCGGGGACGGGCGTCGAAGACCCGAAGCATGGCATCGAACAGCGTGGACTTTCCGACGCCCGAATTGCCGGTCAGCAGTGTGCCGTTGCGGTCCACGTGCATCGTGTGGGCGCCATGGAATGTGCCCCAGTTGACCACCTGGACCAGGGCCAGGCGCATCTGGCCGGGGTTGGTAAGCTCGCCCATCGGGAGCATGGTTGCGATGCTCACTTGGTCTCCTCGGCTTCTTCAGTGTGGCTGGGTGACGACGACGGCGATGCCGCCCCCGCCCCTGCGCCGCGCAGCTGATCTTCGATCAGCTCAGCGCGCGGCTCCGACAGGCCCGATGCCACTCCCGGGGCGGCATCGCCGTCGTCGTTGGTCGGGTCACTTTCGGTGGCGGCGTCGTCGTCGTCGTCCGGGTCTTCCTCCGCGTTTGCCGAGGTGTCTGTGTCGAGCTCCAGGAGCGGCTCCGTTCCCGACTGGTCTGTGCTGGCTGCCACCAGGGCTTCGATTTGGGCCGGGATGTCGCCGATGTTTTCGAACGGCAGGGCCAGCGGGAGGGCGTTGGAGATGGTGTAGACCTCGTCCAGGCCCGTGGCGAGCAGGAGCTGACGGGCCAGGAGCTTGGTGATAGCGCGATTGACGACGTCGGCATCGCGCAGGGCGTCCTGCTGGCCGGTGGGCTGGTAGTGGGCGACGAGTTCGGCGATTTCCTCGCGCGTGATCGTCGGGTCCGTCTGTGCGGTGACGTGCCGGTCCAGGAGCAGGCGCAGGCGGAGCAGGACGATGGTCTCGACCCGGCTCAGGGCACGCTGCTGGCGCAGGATACTGGACCGCGTACTGCCGCCGATCGCCTCGGGGTCAACCGGGCGCAGGACGGCGACCTTGCGCTCGTGGTCCAGTTGCAGCGTCAGGAAGAGTTCGGAGAGGCGGCTGCGCAGGATCAGCTGGTTGTCCAGGAGCGTGGTCCACAGTTTTTCGTCGCGGCCGCCGTCGATGTAGGGGCCTTTGAGCAGCTTCACGAGCGCCTGCCGCACCTTCATGGGCAGCACGCCGGTGTCGCCCGGGAAGAGCGCGGCGCCGTCGACGAAGGTGTCCCGGGGGGTGACGGTGAAGGGGTCGCTCCGGACGTGGGCGCCATCGCTGTCCGCGGGCGCAGACTCGGACGCGGACAGCAGGTCCGCCGCCGCGGTCTCGGTCAGGGTCTCGGTCAGGGTCTCGGTCACAGTCTCTTCAGTCATGGTCAATCCTTCGCGAGCGTGACGACGGGCAGGTAGGCGGTGCGGGTGGTGCCGTCGATTTGTTCGAATTCGATTGGTCCCCAGGTCCCCCGGTCGAAGCCGGCGCCTTCGTGGAGGGTCTGCGACAACAGGGCCCGGATGGAGTTGATGTGGCGTTCCTCTGCCGGCAGCTGCGCCCAGGCCTCGGTGAGGGTTGAGGCCCCCGCGAGCGCGGCGCGGATGGCCTCCGGCTTGGCCTTGGCGGTCCGGGGCGAGCGCGCCCGGTCCGAGTCGGAGAACGCGATGGGGTCGGCCAGCTTGGGTGGAGCCGCGAATTCGTCAGGGTCGAAGAGCTTGACCATGGCCAGGGACTCGAAACCGGCGCTGAACAGCACCGGGCCGCGGACAAGGCCGGGCCGTTCGCGCTCGTACGGCAGGGTGCGGATCGCCTGCTCAGCCTCGCGCAGGACCTTCCGGAGCCGGACCGACTGCCGGAAGTCGTCACTTTGGACGTAGGTGTTGAGGCTCTCGCTGAGCTTGCCGTAGATCCGCTGGATCTGGCTGTGCTGGGTGCGGAGTTCGGCCACAAGGTTCTTGAGCGTCTCGCGTTCATCGTGGCTGAGCTCGTCCGCGAACTGCCGGCTCAGGACTTCGCCGATCGCCGACCGGAAGCGCAGCTGCTGTTGCGGGTCCTCCAGGAACGCGGTGAAGGAGCGGAACGTCCGGCCTTCGGGGCTCTGCCGCAGCCGCTTGTCGGCCTCGAGCACCTGGGCCATGGTGGCGCCCTTGCTGAGCGATTCCTCGATGATCTGGTTGCGCAGCTCCCCCACGAGCTCTTCGATCCGGTCACGCATCTTCTTGTAGTCTGCGGGCAGGCTGGCCGCGAGATCGAGGATGTTGCCTGCGGCCTCCACGGCCTCGTCGTCGTCGAGCAGCCCGTCGAAATCGCCGGAGCTGATGTCTTCCATCAGCTGGCGGCGCTCGTCGATCTCCTCCTCGAGGGATTCAATGCGAGCGCTCTGGTCCGGGTTGGTCTCGTTGGCGAGCTTCTCGACGTCGCCCAGCAGTGTGCCGAGCCGGGAGCCGTTCAGCGTGGACCGCTCACTGGAGAGGCTGTCCAGGAAAGCCAGGACGCGGGCAGCAGGCTCCGTGACTTCGTAAACGATCTGGCCCGACTGGTTCCGGCGGGTCAGGAAGTTCTTGCGGGTCCATTCGTCCGCGTATTTCTTTCCGGAAAGTGTGCCGTTGGCCGAGCCACTGTGCTGCTCTCCCGTGCCGGGGGCCTGCCGGCGGAGCTGCTCGAGGAAGGCGTCGACGTCGGCGTGGAACTGTTCCAGCGGCAGCTGCGCGCGCGTGCGGGTGAAGGAGGCCTGGAGCACGGCGATCACCCAAGGCGCCGAACGCGTCAGCGCCCAGGCAGGTCCCTTGGTAAGGAGCTCAAGGTCCCGGAGCCGGGTGCTGATGGCGTCGGCTGATGACACGGCGGAACGGGACACGCGCTCTCCTTCGGCTGCCAGGGGATGGTTTGGGGTGGCGTTGCGGGGCAGCGGATTCGAAAAACTGCCAGCTACAAGGTTAACGCAGGGCCCGTCCACATTTATCGTTGTCTGCTCCCCTATGTCGGCGCACACTGGAATGACCAGCCGAAGGGAGACGGTCATGCGCAAGAGAACGATCTGGATCACGGGGGCGGCCTCTGCAGCGGTGGTGCTGGGGGGAGCGTCAATTGCGGTCGGGGCCACCCAGGCCAGGGATGTCTGGTCCGGAAGTGCGGGCGCCCTCACCGCCAGGATCGGGAACTTTGAGATCGGTGACGATTCCGATGGACCGGCGCTCAGTGACGCCGACCGTGCCATGGCAACACAGGCTGCGTTGGCGAAGGTGGGCCAGGGCAGCGTCACCGAAGTGGAGCGGGATGACGACTCCGGCGCGGCCTACGAGGTCGAGGTACGCCTAAACGACGGGTCCCAGGTCGAAGTCGCCCTCGGCGCGGACTTCCAGGTCATGAGCCAGAGCGCCCCTGAACACGATGAAGACTGACACCGGGCAGCCTCCCGGCACTGGCAAGCGGTGCGACCCCCGCGATCGGCGAGGGTGCCGCAACACCGCCGTGACCTACGCCCCGGTAGCATTTCGATCCCGTATCAAGAGGCCGCCAATGTCCAAAGGACCCTAGTTCAGCACGCCCACGGCACCCTACGCTCGGGCTACTGGTTCAACCGGAGCAATGGTGCAGGGGGAAGAATGCAGTTCGACCTAAGCGCAGTGGAAACCGGCACGATGGTGGTCATTGGAACCCTCGTGTTTGCCGTGATGATCGGCGCCTTCATGATGGTGTCCGCGTTCGCGGCCATGGTATTGGTCGGTGTCGGCCGGCTCGCCTGGTACCTCGTGGCCGGCGCGCTGGTGGGCCTGGTCCAGGGCATCAACCACAGTTGGGACCGGCTGGTCCACCACGCCTCAACGGTGGAGATGCCCGCCGATTTCCAGGTCGACTTCGGCACGGACTTCCGGTCCGACTTTCCGGGCCAGGCCTCCCCTAGCACAGGCACTTACCCGCGAGTAGTATTGCGGGACAGCTGAAGGGTCCTCCACCCGCGGCGGATCCAGGGCTCAAGCCGGTCACCCGGTTAGAGGAGATGCCCCGTGAGCTCCGCCATCGAAGACCCCGCCACCACACCCGGTACTCCAGCGTCAGATTCTCCAACATCAGGCATTCCGATTCCGGCGGCCGCCGGGGCCCCTGAGCACGTCGGCCCCGACGCGACGGCCGCCGACGCCCGCGCCATTGCCGAGGCCGCCCGCGAAACCAGCTGGACCCAGCCCAGCTTCGCGAAGGGCCTTTACCTCGGCAGCTTCGATTTGTCGCTGATTCACCCGTGGCCCGAGGCTCCCGCCGACGACGTCGAACGCGGCGAGGCGTTCATGGCCCGGCTGGCCGCCTACTGCCGCACGATGTCCGGGCGCACCATCGAACGCGACGACCGGATCCCGGACGACTATCTCAAGGGGCTCGCGGAGCTCGGTGTATTCGGAATGAAGATTCCCCGCGAATACGGCGGTCTGGGCCTCACGCTCGTGTATTACGGCCGCGCCCTGGCCCTGCTGGGCTCGGTGCACCCAAGCCTCGGCGCCCTGCTCTCCGCGCACCAGTCGATCGGCGTCCCGGAGCCCGTCAAGGTCTTTGGCACTCCGGCCCAGAAGCGTGAATACCTGCCCCGCTGCGCCGCCGGCGCCGTCACCGCTTTCCTGCTCACCGAGCCCGACGTCGGCAGCGACCCCGCCCGGATGGGCAGCACGGCCGTCCTCTCCGACGACGGCGACTCGTACCTCCTGGACGGCGTCAAGCTCTGGACCACCAACGGTGTTATCGCCGAGCTCGTCGTGGTCATGGCCCTCGTGCCGCCGCACACCGATGCGGACGGGACCGCCAATAAAGGCGGCATCAGCGCGTTCGTGGTCGAAATGGACACCCCCGGCATTACCGTGGAAAACCGCAACACCTTCATGGGGCTCCGCGGGATCGAAAACGGCGTCACCCGCTTCCACCAGGTCAGGGTCCCGGCCGCCAACCGGCTGGGCCGGGAAGGCCAGGGCCTGAAGATCGCCCTCACCACGCTGAACACGGGCCGGCTCTCCATCCCCGCGCTGTGCGTCGCCACCGGCCGGTGGAGCCTGAAGATCGCCCGCGAATGGTCCGACGCCCGCACCCAGTGGGGCCGGCCGATCGGCCAGCATGAGGCAGTGGGCAAGAAAATCGCCTTCATCGCCGCCAGCGCCTTCGCCCTGGACGCCGTGTTTGAACTCTCCGCGGAAATGGCCGACGCCGGGCAGAAAGACATCCGGATCGAGGCGGCCCTGGCCAAGCTGTGGTCCACGGAGATCAGCTGCCTCATCGCGGACGAGCTCGTGCAGATCCGCGGCGGCCGGGGCTTTGAAACGGCGGACTCCCTCGAAGCCCGCGGCGAGCGCGCCGTCGCCGCGGAACAGCAGCTCCGCGACATGAGAATCAACCGGATCTTCGAGGGATCCTCAGAAATCATGAGGCTGCTGATCGCCCGTGAAGCCGTGGACGCGCACCTGGCGGCCGCGGGAGACCTCGCCTCGGAGGACGCCCGCCTCTCCGACAAGGCGAAGGCCGCCGTCGGAGCCTCCGGCTTCTACGCGAAGTGGCTGCCCAAACTCGTGGCCGGCGCCGGCATGGACCCGCGCTCCTACAGCGACTTCGGCCGGCTCGCGAAACAGCTGCGCTACGTGGAGCGTTCCTCCCGGCGCCTGGCCCGGCAGACCTTCTACGGGATGGGCCGGTGGCAGGCCAAACTTGAGCACAAGCAGGCGTTCCTGGGCCGGATCGTGGACATCGGTGCGGAGCTGTTTGCCATGGCCGCCTGCTGTTCGCGCGCCGAGATGCTGCTGCGGACGCAGCCGGAACGCGGCGCCTCCGCGTACGAACTCGCCGAGGCGTACTGCGAACAGGCCCGCGTTCGCGTTGACGAATATTTCGACCGGCTGTGGCGGAACACCGATGACGCCGACCATGCCCTGGCCCGCAAGACACTGGCCGGGGACTACACCTGGCTGGAGGCCGGGATCCTCGACCAGTCCGAAGGGACCGGTCCGTGGATCGCGGACGCCAGCCTGCGTGCCTCCGTCCGGGAGGACCTGCACCGCAAGTACCGCTGACGGGCCGCCGCCACGGATAGTAAGCATCCTTGCTAACCGGATTCCGCCGTGGTTAGGTTGACGCCAGACCGGCACCTCCAGGGTGCCCGGTCATTCAGCGAAAGTGAGCAGCCCTCATGAGCAGCACCGCAGGCCCCGACGACAAGACAACACGCCACGCCGCGCAGGACGACGCCACAACCCGTCCGGTGACAGCAGTCCGCCACGACGACCCCGTCCGCGACGCACCGGTCCGCGAGACTGTCCACGACACTGTCGTGGAAGAGATCCCCACGCGCGAGACGGTAGTGGCCCGCGAGAAGGAACAGTTCGGCGGCATCAAGGTCGGATCGGCATTCTTCGGCTGGCTGACGGCCACGGGTACGGCCGTGCTGCTCACCGCGCTGGTCGCTGCCGGCGGTACCGCCGTCGGACTGGCCACCAACACCGATGTGAACGACGCCGTCGACCAGGCCTCCAGCAACCAGACGGTCGGGCTGACCGGCATCATCGTGCTGCTCGTGATCCTCCTGGTCGCCTACTACTGCGGCGGATACGTCGCCGGGCGGATGGCCCGCTTCAACGGCGCCAAGCAGGGCTTCATGGTCTGGATCTGGGCCCTGATCGCCGCGATCGTCGTCGCCGTGCTGGGCCTGGTCGCCGGGCAGCGCTTCAACATCCTGGCCAACCTGAACAGCTTCCCGCGGATCCCGATCAACGAGGGCGAATTGAACACCCTGAGCATCATCGCGGCGATCGTCGTGGCCGCGGTGGCTTTGGTGGGCGCAGTGCTGGGCGGCCTCGCGGGAATGCGTTTCCACCGCAGGGTGGACCGGGCCGGCTTCAGCCCGGCAGCAACGGTTGAGAACCAGACCGTCAGGGACAACTCAGCCGGAGAGAACTCAGCACGGGACAACTCAGCCGGGCGCCCCTAGCCGCGACGGCGTCAGCTCCGGAGGCCTCAGCCGGCAACGACGCCATCTACGTAGTACCAGCGCCGGTCCACCCGCACAAAGCGGCTGCTTTCGCGGTGCAGGCCCCGTTCGCCCTCGTGCCGGTAGTGGGCCACGAATTCCACAGTGCCTTCGCTGTCCAGCGGGCCGCCGCGGCTGGTGGAGAGGATGTCCAGTCGTCGCCACTGCATGCCGGAGTCAAACTCCAGCTCAGCGGGCCGAGTGTCCGGGTGCCAGGTCCGGAGCAGGTACCCCGCGTCCCGGACCACGAAGGCGCTGTACCGGGAGCGCATGAGCTGCTCCGCCGTAGGCGCCTCGGCGTCCCCGCGATGGAACCGGCCGCAGCAGTGCACATACGCCTCGCCCGACAGGCACGGGCAGTTCCCCTCATACGACGCGGAATATGCCGCTTCCGGAATACTCACGGACCGGTCCGTGCCGGATGCTCCGGCGGGCTCGGAATCGGCTGCTGCGGCGTGCGTCATAAGATGTCCTTCCGGCGGGCCGGACGACGCCGGCGAGGCTGTCTCCGACTATAGACGCCCGGCCGGCGGGGCCCGTGCCCCGCCCCGCGGATAACGGCTTTGACACATATTCGCCACGACTGCCGCGGGCGGCACGGGGCCAGCGAAAAGTACGTATTGTTAAGGGGGCTCCTGCCCGCTGCGTGCTTGCGGCAGGGACCACGCTGAAGCAGGCCGGCAAGGAGAGGTGACATGGAAGATCCAACGACCATTGCGCTGAACCTGACTTTTTTCGGGACCCTCGGCGTGGCGTTCTTCATGTTCCTCGGCCTCTTCCTGGTCTTCGCCGCCACCCTCGTGCTCGCAGGGATCGGCCGGCTGGCGGCAGTCGTTGTCCTGGCCGTCGCCGGGCTCGTTCGCGGAACCCCGGTATCACGGGAAAATGGGGCTGCGGAAGAGCCGGCGCCGCACCGGCCGGCCAAGGCCGTGAAGCCCGCACGCCCCGCCCGGAATGCAGCCAAAAAGGAACCCGCGCTGTCCCCGGAGTGGGCGGCCGCCGTGGCCCGGGCAGATGCCCGCGCCGCCGCGAGGGCCAGGGCCGAGGCCGGACGCGCCGTCCGGGTCACCGTCCGGGACCTGCCCGACCCCCTGGCGCCGGCACAGGACATCACGGAAGTCTCTGCCCTCGTGCAGTCGGCCACAGACACCAATGGAACACTTGGCGCCGTCCCGCGGGCGTTCAAAAAGCCGCCCATGCCCGCAGCGAAGTCCCTGCTGGACACCGGATCGCTCGTGGCGCTGCGTGGCACTCCGCCGGCCGGGAAGGCCAAACAGCCGGTCCAGGAACGCAAGGCCGGCTGAGCCCTTACCCCGGGCAGGCAAGTCCGCTACGTTGGAACCCATGGAATTCAGATACCTCGGGAACAGCGGCTTCAAGATTTCAGAAATCACGTTTGGCAACTGGCTGACCCATGGCTCCCAAGTGGAGAACGACGTCGCCACCCAGTGCGTCCGGGCCGCGCTCGACGCCGGTATCAGCACCTTCGACACGGCCGACGTGTACGCCAACACAGCGGCGGAGACGGTCCTCGGAGCAGCCTTGAAGGACGAGCGCCGCGAATCGCTGGAAATCTTCACGAAGGTCTTCGGCCCCACCGGGCCCAAGGGCCACAACGATCTTGGGCTGTCCCGCAAGCACATCATGGAATCCATCAACGGCTCCCTCACCCGGCTGCAGACCGACTACGTGGACCTCTACCAGGCACACCGCTACGACTACGAGACGCCGCTGGAAGAGACCATGCAGGCCTTCGCGGACATCGTGCGGCAGGGCAAGGCCCTGTACATCGGGGTCAGCGAGTGGACGGCCAACCAGATCCGCGACGGCCATGCCCTCGCCAAGGAACTGGGCTTCCAACTGATCTCCAACCAGCCTCAGTACTCCATGCTGTGGAGGGTGATTGAGGCCGAGGTGATTCCGGCGTCGGTAGAACTGGGCCTGTCCCAGATTGTCTGGTCCCCGATTGCCCAGGGCGTGCTGAGCGGCAAGTACCACCCCGGCAAGCCTGCCCCTGAGGGCAGCCGCGCCACGGACTCCAAGGGCGGCTCGCGGATGATCGAGCGCTGGATGTCCGACGAGGTCCTCACCGGCGTCCAGCAGCTCAAGCCGATCGCGGAGGAGGCCGGGCTGACCATGGCACAGCTCAGCATCGCCTGGGTGCTGCAGAACAAGAACGTGGCCTCCGCGATCATGGGCGCGTCCCGGCCGGAGCAGATCGAGAAGAACGTCGCGGCAGCCGGCGTGAAGCTGGACCCGGTGATCATGGACAAGATCGACGCCGTCATCGGCTCACTGGCCGAACGCGACCCCGCGCAGACCAAGTCGCCCGCCTCCCGCGAGGCCTAGGCCATGACCAACGCTCCCGAGCTTGCCGTCACCGGGTCCACCGGCCAGCTGGGCGCCCTGGTGGCCAGGCAGCTGTCCCAGGCCGGCAGCCAGCAACGGCTCCTGGTGCGGGACGCCGCCCGGGCACCTGAGCTCGAAGGCGCCGTCCCCTTCGTCACCACCTACGCCGAGCCGGAGCGGACGAAGACGGCGCTTTCCGGGGCGAAAACGTTGTTCATGGTCTCCGCAGCCGAGGCCGAGGACCGGCTGCAGCAGCACTATGCCTTCGTCGATGCCGCGGCCGCAGCGGGCGTCCAGCACATCGTGTACACCTCGTTCTTCGGCGCGGCGCCGGACTCCACGTTCACGCTGGGCCGGGACCACTTCGCGACGGAGGAGCGCATCAAGGCCTCCGGCATGGACTACACGTTCCTGCGGGACAACTTCTACCTGGACTTCCTGCCGCTGCTGGCCGGCGAGGACGGCGTGATCCGCGGCCCCGCCGGAGACGGCGTCATGGCTGCCGTGGCGCGGTCAGACATTGCCCGATCGGCCGTCACCGTGCTGCGGGACCCGTCCCTGCATGTGGGACGGACCTATGACCTGACCGGCCCGGAAGACATCTCGCTGGCCCGCGCCGCCGAACTCCTGACCGCCGGAACCGACCGGGCCATTACCTTCCACAACGAGACCCTGGCGGAGGCCTACGGGTCCCGCGCCTCCTACGGCGCCCCGCCATGGCAGGTGGACGCCTGGGTAAGCACCTACACGGCCATCGCCGCCGGCGAACTCGCCGGTCCGACGTCGGCGGTGCATGAGCTGACGGGCCGGGAACCGCTGAGCCTGGCGCAGTTCCTGGCCAAGGCGCACACGCTGTAGCCCCTGGACCGGAAGGGGCGGGACCTGCACGTCCCGGTGTTGACGGTTTCCGGGCCGCGGCGTAGACCTGAGACCAGGTGATACCTACTAAACCGGCGGGTCCTTCACAGGACCGGGACCGGGCTGGTCCGGAAAGAATCGCGGCATGCCATGCCAAAGCAAATGTCCAGACACTCTTCTGTCCTGAAGAGTCCGCGCCGGCAGGCCGGACAACCCCGGGCGCATCCCGGCGAACCGAGCCACGGCCCGCTGACGGCGGAGGAACTCCAGCTGGCCGTGCGGAACCATTCCATGCCGCTCGAGGCCCTGCGGAGCGACACCACACCGCCCGGACTGCACTACGTGCTCACGCACTTCGACATCCCGTTCATCGATGCCGAACACTGGCATCTGTGGATCGGCGGCGCCGTGCAGCGGTCCTTCGAACTGAGCCTGCGGGCCTTGCTCCGGGCACCGAGCATCACCCTCCCGGTCACCCTGGAGTGCGCCGGCAACGGCCGGTCCCTCCTGCGGCCGCGCCCGCTGAGCCAGCCGTGGGTACTCGAGGGAGTCGGGACCGCCGTGTGGACCGGTGTCCCGCTCGCCTACCTGCTGACGCGGGCCGGAGTGGAGGACGACGCCGTGGAGGTGGTCTTCACCGGGGCCGACGCCGGCAGCCAGGGCGGCGTCGCCCAGCAGTACGCGCGCAGCCTGCCGATCGAGGAGGCCCTGCGTCCCGACGTCGTGCTCGCCTACCGGATGAACGGCGCGGACCTGCCGCCGCAGCACGGCTATCCGCTCCGGCTTGTGGTGCCCGGCTGGTACGGCATGGCGAGCGTGAAGTGGCTGACCTCGATCAAGGTTCTGACCAAGCCCTATGACGGTTTCCAGCAGGCGGTGGCGTACCGCTACCAGCATGATGCCGAGGATCCCGGAACCCCGGTCACCTGGATCAAGGTCCGCTCGCTCATGGTGCCCCCGGGCGTCCCGGATTTCTTCACCCGGAGCCGGATCCTGCCCCCGGGACCGGTGATGCTCACCGGCCGGGCCTGGTCCGGGCAGGGCGCCGTGCAGCGCGTCGACGTCGGAATCGACGGAAAGTGGGCCGCGGCCCATCTGGAGCACCCGGCAGCGCCGTTCGCGTGGTGTGCGTGGTCGATGCCGTGGGTGGCCGATCCGGGCGAACACGAGCTCTCCTGCCGTGCCACGGATGCCAGCGGCGCGGTCCAGCCGCTGGAACCGGAATGGAACTACCAGGGCATGGGCAACAACGTGGTGCAGCGGATCAAGGTCAGCGTGGCATAGCGCCCCACCCGGGGCGCGGGGAGTTAGCGGCCGCGCCGCAGGTGCTCCGCATTCAGTTCATCGAGCTGGGAATCCGTGAGCTCGTCAAAGCCGCGGGCCTCGCGTTTGTCGCTGCGGGAGAAGCGGATGAACATCAGGATGATCAGGGGCAAGTCGACAATTTCGCAGATGAACCACAGGACGTCCCCCGCCAGCTGCTGGTCACGCAGGGCGTTGGGGAACCAGCCCAGCGCAGACGGCGTCGATGCGACGTGATCCAGCACCTGGCCGTTGAGGCGCAGCAGGATCCCGGGCACGGCATCGACCAGCAACTCGATGAAAACAAACACGAACTCCATGATGAAGAACGCGCTGGAGCGGCGGAAGTCCGCGTCCTCGATGATCGGCAGGGCCATCATCATGCCAAGCAGCGGGACCCCGACTGTCAGGAGCGCCTCGGCCCAAGCGGCTGTGCGGAGGGTGTAGAACGCCGGAGTCAGGAAGGTGGAGAAGAGGGCAAGGCCCAGGAGCGGGGCGGCCATGGAGTTGCCGGCCAACCGCACCGCACCGTGGGCGAGCGCCCTGTTCAGCCGGCCGACGCCGCGCGGCGGCAGGGCCGTACGGGCGAGGGAGATGGGTTTTCCCAGGCCGATCAGCAGCGGCACCACGAAGAGCAGCAGGGAAATCTTGAGCGTGAAGGCCCACCGGAGCTGCGCGCTGTAGACGCCAGGGAACCCGCACGTCAGCACTGTCAGGGACCCAAGGCCCAGAAGATAGAACGCCAGCGTCCGCCACACGGGATGGCGGTGCGCGCGCGCCGCCGCGGCCCTCAGGCCCAGCGCATACAGCAACGCCGAGCCGCCGATCAGGGCGGCGGCGGCCCAGTCGATCTGCCAGGCGGTGAGGACTACATCAAGGGGCGGCACGGGCTCATGATAGATACCATTTCTTGGAAGACGCCGGGCCCGTGCCTGGCCGGGCGTCCCGGGGCAGGCCTCAGCATCCTCGTAGCCGGTCAGCACCTTGACCTTGTCCGCCGAGGCGGACGAGGGATCGAAGGTGTAGCCGATCCACTCCCGCGCGTGCCGCCGTGCCAGTTCCAGTCCCACCACGCGCTGGCCCATCGTGAGGACCTGGCAGTCGTTGGAGAGTAYGGACCGCTCCACGCTGAAGCAGTCATGGGCGGTCGCGGCCCGGATGCCGTCCACCTTGTTGGCGGCAATGGCGACCCCGATCCCCGTGCCGCAGAACAGGATGGCCCGGTCCGCCTGCCCGTCCCGGATCAATTCGCCCGCGGCGATGCCCACGTACGGGTAGGGCTTGGCGAACTCCTCCGGGGCGTCGCCGCGGTTGACGCCTATATCGATGACCTCGGCCACCCGCGGGTCCGTCCGGAGGTCCGCCAGGATCTGGTCCTTGTAGTCCACTCCGGCTTCGTCCGCACCCACAATGAGCCGGATCCCTGCTCCCGGGCTCACGGGCGCGCCCCTGCAGCCTGCCGCACACCGGCAAGGTGCGGACCGAACACAGTGAACACCATCGCCAGGGGACGTGGCTCCGGGGTCGGGTGTGCCCACGCTCTTTTCCGCCAGGGGCCGCGCCCGGCCCTTCAGCGGGCGCAGGGCCGCGGTAGCCTGGGCCGCGGAGGCAGCCTCCCGCGCAGCTTCCGCCCACCCGGCATCCGCCCCGGCCCCTGCGCTGGTGAGCCGGCTGAAGGTCCCGGCAAACGGGACCAGCGCGTCCACCATGGTCTTGTCGCCGAAGACCGTAAAATCACCGGCAATGCCGCGTCGTTTTTCCGACTCCGACGGCGGCGCCGTCGGCCAGTCCGGTGCCGATCAGCCCGGCGAAGGCCGGGTAGTGCCCCGAGCCGCCGCCGGCCAGCACGGCCACCTTCGGTTGGCGGGGCCGGTACCGGCGGACGGCGCCGCCTCGCATGGACGTCGCAGAAGCCGGCGAGGGCTTCTTCGGCGAAATCGGACGGGTTGTTAAACATTCTGGTCATCGTGGGCTCTTTCCGCTGCTCGCGGTCTTCTCAACGGCGGGACTGCTAGTGGATGTGGCTTCCGCCGTTGATATCGATGGTGGTCCCGGTGAGGTAGGCGGACTCCTCGGAGGACAGGAAGGTGATGACGGCCGCGATTTCCTCGGTGCTGGCGTTGCGCCCCAGCGGAATTCCGGCGTTGATGGCCGCTTCCTGCTCTTCGGTGCTGCCCACGCGGATATTCGTGTCCACGGCGCCGGGGGTGATGGCGTTGACGGTCACGCCGGTGCTGCCGATTTCGCGGGCCAGGGCCTTGGTGAAGCCCAGGATGGCCGCCTTGGCCGCGGAATAGGGCACCTTGCCGAAGACGCCGCCGCCGCGCTGGGCAGAGACGGAGGACATGTTCACGATCCGGCCCCAGCCGCTGGCGATCATGTCCGGCAGGAAGGCGCGGGTGACAAGGTAGGTTCCCGTCGCGTTCACGGCCATGACCTTGTTCCAGAGCTCCAGGGTGGTCTCGAGGAACGGCACCGGGGAGGTGATGCCGGCGATGTTGGCGAGGGCCCCGACGGCGGGAAGGCTGCCGGAGCGGACTTCGGCGGCCACGGCGTTGTACGCGGCTGTCACGGAGTCCTCGCTGGCGACGTCGACCTCGTAGCCAAAGGCGGGAACGGTGAACTCGTTTCCGATCTCCGCTGCGACCTTGGCGGACTTCTCGCCATCGAGGTCCAGGATCACCACGGCCCAACCCTGGCTGGCGTAGCGGCGTGCGGTGGTGATGCCGATGCCCCGGTCCGAGGTTGCCCCGGTGAGGACGGCGGTGCGCTGGATGGTGCTCATGATGCTCCTTGGGTTGTTCGTTGGTGTGGCAAGTCAGATGAGGTCTGTGATGAAGCTCGCGGCCTTGGCGGCCGCCGCGGGGCGCTCCCCGTGGGTCACGTCCCGGGTCTCCAGCTCCAGGGAGAAGTGGCCGGTGTAGCCGTCGGCCGCGAGGGCCTCCAGGCCGGCGGCGAAATCGGCCTGGCCGTTGCCGATGCTGAGGTTGATGTTTCCCGGCACGGCATCGCGCAAGTGAACATGGGCGATGCGGCCCTGATGGCGCCTGAGGTAGTCCAACGGATCCTCGCCGGCGGCCACGATATGGCTGAAGTCCATGACGATCCCGACCCCGGAACCGGCCAGCCGCCCGGCCAGCAATTCCGCGCGCTCGAGGTTCCAGCAGAACCGCAGGAAGTGCAGGGACTCGGTCCAGAGCTCGACGCCGAACACGTCGGCCCGCCGCTTGGCGGCGGTGAGTTGCGCGGCAATGGTGTCCAGGTCCTCGTCGAGGCTGCGGACCGGGTCGCGGCCGAGGGCGCCGCAGGGCAGGACCAGCGCCTTGGCGCCCGTGCCGGCTGCCAAGCTGAGCAGCGCGTCAAGGTGCCGGTTTCGTGCTGCGTGTGCGTCGGCGTCGAGCAAGGCGTTCAGGTCCCCGATGTCCCCGTTGACCGACCGGACCCGCAGCCCGGAGGCAACGGCCTCGGCCGTGACGGCGGCGACGGCATCGGCGTCGAGGTCGTAGGGAACGTGGTCGCACACTCCGGGTAGCGCACCGAGATCTAGTTCCTCGAAGCCGAGGCCTTCGATGGTGCGCAGGGCCTCTGGCAGGCTCTGGTGGCGGAAGCTGATGGACGAGCAGCCGAGTCGGGAATTGAACATCGTCGTTAATCCTCTGGTTGCGCCCGGGGGCGGTGGTGATATGGACCACACTATAGAATTCGACTGTCAACAGTCAACCTTTGAAGTTGACTGTTGACATTGCCTTATGGCGCGGGTCACACTGGCGTATCATCTGTTAACAGTCGACAGTGTCGGTGCGGAAGCGTCGGCAGCTCTCTTCGAAAGGGATTGACATGAGCAACGAAGCTCTCACCATGCGGGGCCCGGTGCACGGCACCAGGGAAGCGAAACGGGTCGCGATCGGCTCCAGCGTCGGCGCCGTCATCGAAACCTATGACTTCATCGGCTTCGGCACAGCGGCTGCCCTGTACTTCGGTACGGCCTTCTTCCCCACCGGCGATCCTGTGACCGGAACCCTGGCTGCCTTCGCCACCCTGGGTGTCGGCTTCGCGGCGCGCCCGATCGGCGGCATCATCGGCGGGCACCTTGGGGACAAGGTCGGCCGCAAGCCGGTCCTGGTGGCCTCCCTGATCCTCATGGGCATCGCCACTTTCGTCATAGGCCTGCTCCCCACCTACGCCCAGGTGGGTCTGCTGGCTCCGGCTCTGCTGGTGTTTGTCCGCATCGTCCAGGGCCTGGCCTTCGGCGCGGAGTGGGGCGGCGCCATCCTCATGAGCTACGAACACGCACCCTGGAAATCGAAGGGAAAGTACACAGGCATGGTCCAGGCCGGCTTCCCGGTCGGGCTGCTGCTGGCCAACCTCGTGTTCCTCTTCAGCGTCCAGCTCGGCGGCGAACTCGCCTGGCGCATTCCCTTCCTGGCCAGCATCGTGCTGGTCGTCGTCGGACTGATCATCCGCTCCAAGGTCCCCGAATCCCCCGTCTTCGACGAGGTCAAGGACAGCGGCGACATCGTCAAGTCGCCCATCAAGGAGGTCCTGAAGACCGACTGGCGCAACATCGTCAAGGGCATCGGCCTGCGCATCGCCGAGACCGCCGGCTACGCCGTSTCCATCACYTACATGATTTCCTACMTSAACAGCCAGCACCTGGCCGACAAGWCSCAGACSCTCGTGGCCYTSTGCATCGCCTCYGCMATCGGCATCTTCGCCACCCAGGCCTGGGCMCGGCTGACGGACAGGATCGGCCGGCGCCCGCTGTATATCTGGTCCTGCGCCTTCGCCGTTGCCTTCGCGGTGCCGATGTTCCTGCTGGTCAACACCGGACTGTTCATCTTCATCATCGCCACCCTCGTGATCTCCTACGCCGTCTGCCAGAACTCCCTGGCCGGCGCCCAGGGCCCGTGGTTCCCGGAGCTGTTCCAGGCCAAGACCCGCGCCTCCGGCGCCTCGCTGGCCTACCAGATCTCGGCCATGGTCTCAGGGTTCACCCCGTTCATCACCACATTGCTCTTCGTCAGCTTCGGCTGGATGGGACCGGCACTGCTCTTCGGCACCTACGCCGCCATCGGCCTGTGGGCCGCCGTCGCCACCCGTGAAACCTGGGGCAAGCGCGAACGGGATTTCGCCGATCAGGCTACCAAAAGCACCCCCACCCACGTGAGCGCGTAGATACGCACCGCCCGGAAGCCGTCGAAGGCCTCCCGCAGCAGCTCGCCACGTCATATCTGAAAGGAAGAATCGTGGTTTCAACACAGGAAATAACCACCCGAGGCAACGCCTCCGACGCCGAGGCAGAACGCCTGGCACGGGTCGAAGGGGCCGCCTACCGGATCCGCCACCATGCCCTGAACATGGGCGAAGTCCAAGGCCAAGGCTACGTTGGCCAGGCCCTCGGCGCGGCCGACATGCTCGCCGCGGTCTACGCGGACCAGCTCCGGTTCCGCGCCGACGACCCTGAGTGGGAGGACCGCGACCGGTTCCTGCTCTCCACCGGCCACTACGCGATCGGCCACTACGCGGCCCTCGCCGAGGCCGGAATCATCCCCGTCAAGGAACTGGAGACCTACGGCTCGGACGACTCCCGGCTGCCGATGTCCGGGATGTCCACATACACCCCCGGCATGGAGATTTCCGGCGGCTCCCTCGGCCACGGACTCTCCATCGCCGTCGGCGCCGCCCTGGGCCTGCGCTACCAGGGTTCGGGTTCCCGGGTCTATAACTTCCTCTCTGACGGCGAACTTGACGAGGGATCCACGTGGGAGGCCGCGATGGGCGCCCACCACCACCACCTCGGCAACCTCACCGCCATGGTGGACATCAACGCCCTGCAGGCCGACGGCAAGACCGACACCGTGCTGCGCACCGAGCCCGTCACCGAAAAGTGGCAGGCGTTTGGCTGGTACGCCCAGCGCGTGAACGGGAACGACGTCGGCGCGCTGCTGGCCGCGTTCGACAACGCGGCAGCCCAGGCGGCCGCCGTCGGACGTCCCTCCGTGATCCTGTGCGACACGAAGGTGGGCCGCGGCGTGCCGCTGCTCGAGGACCGCGAAAAAGCCCACTTCATGCGCATCGAAGAACACGAATGGCAGCTCTGCCGCGAGCAGCTGACCGCAGGTTTCGAAGGAAAGGCCGCACGATGAGTACCGCAACAACACCGAAGCTGAAAACCTCTGCCATGATCGCCTCCTTCGCGGACCCGGGCCAGAAGACCGCGTCCGCGCCGTTCGGGCACGCCCTGGTCAAGGCCGCGCAGGTGAACGACAAGATCGTGGGACTGACCGCGGACCTGGGCAAGTACACGGACATGCACATTTTCGCCCAGGCATTCCCGGAACGCTTCTTCCAGATGGGCATGGCCGAACAGCTGCTCTTCGGCGCCGCGGCGGGCCTGGCTGAGACCGGCCTGGTCCCGTTCGCCTCGACGTACTCGGTGTTCGCTGCCCGRCGCGCCTACGATTTCCTGTGCCTGGATGCCGCCGAGCCAAACCTCAACGTCAATATCGTCGGCGGGCTCCCGGGGCTGACCACCGGCTACGGTCCAAGCCACCAGGCGACCGAGGACATGGCGATCTTCCGCGGCATGCCCAATCTGACCATCGTGGACCCGTGCGACTCGCTGGACATCGAGCAGGCCGTCCCCCAACTGGCCGCCAGCGAGGGCCCCACGTACCTACGACTGCTGCGCGGCAACGTCCCCACCGTGCTGGACGAGTACGACTACACGTTCGAACTCGGCAAGGCGAAAGTCCTGCGTGGCGGCCGTGACGTCGTCTTCATCTCCAGCGGGCTGATGACCATGCGGGCACTCCAGGCGGCCGAGGCGCTGGCTGCCCACCACGTGGATGTCGCCGTCGTCCACGCCCCCACCATCAAGCCGTTCGACGCCGCGACGGTCCTCGCCGAGCTGAACACCGACCGCCTCGCGGTCACGCTGGAGAACCACAGTGTGGTGGGCGGGTTGTTCGAGACCGTGGCCTCGGCCGTGGTCACCGCGGGGCTGGGTAAACGGGTGGTGCCGGTAGCGCTGCCGGACGAATTCCTGGACGCGGGCGCGCTGCCCACCCTGCACGAACGCTACGGCCTCTCGGTGCAGAGGGTCGTTGCCAAGGTGCTCGCCGAACTCGGCTGAGCCGGAGGGAACAGCCTACGGGCGGGGGCCGGCAGCTGCCGGACCCGCCCGTGCCGTACCATCAACTGTTAACACACGAACTGTAAACAGTTGACCACTGACAAACAGTTGACCGCTGAGCGTGAGGACTAACAATGGCCGGAGCAACAGCCCCGCTTCTCGGACTGGAAAAGAAGAGCCTCCGCGAGCAGGCGCTATCTGCCCTGCGCACGGCCATCACGAGCGGAGAGCTGGAGCCAGGACGGCATCTGGTGGAGACCGAACTCTCCGACATGCTCCAGATCAGCCGCGGAACACTGCGCGAGGCCCTGCGCCAGCTGGAGCAAGAAGGACTGCTGTCGGCCGGACCGCGCGGCAGGCTGTCCGTGCGGCACCTGGACGGCAAGGAAATCCGGGACATCTTCGCTGTCCGGGCCGCGCTCGAATCGCTTGCGGTCCGGACACTGTGTGAGCTGCCGGACCGGGCCTCCGTGATTACATCCCTGTGCTCGGCCGTCGATGCCATGGCCGCGGCCGCCGAGGCCAGCCTGGAGGAACGGATTGAATCCGATCTGGAGTTCCACCGGACACTGTGCCGGCTCACCGGAAACGAGACCCTGCTGCACTCCTGGGAGTCGCTTGAGGGCTCCATTCGGATGTCCATCATGTTTGCCGGGATCGAGAGGGCCGTCAAGAACATGAGCGTGGACCGGCACCACGACATCGTCGCCGCGATCGAGACCGGCAACGCGACACTGGCCCGCACGACGGTCCTCGAACACATGGACGTCGCCGCAGCCAACCTGGTGGCCTGACCGGCGTCAGTAGTCCACGATCGCGCCGGCGGAGATGTTGACGGTAGCGTCCGTGATGGCCGCCGCCTTGTCCGAGACGATGAAGGAGGCCACGTTACCGACGTCCGCCAGCGTGGCCGTCCGGTTCAAATGCGCGGCCCTGGCAATCTCCACCACGATCTCATCGCGGCCCTCGGCCTGCCACGGGATGGTTTCGATAATGCCGCCGGTGACCATGGTGACCACCCTGATGCCGTGTTTTCCCAGTTCCAGGGCCCATTGCCGGCGTAGTCCTTCCATCGCGTCGAGCGCCACCTTGAAACCGCCCAGACCGGGGATCGTCTGCGGGCCCGAGCCGCCGAACATGAGCACGACGCCGGAGCGTTGCTTGACCATGTGGGCGGCGGCCGCGCGGGTGGTCAGGAAGTGCGTCCGCGCGGCCARGGTGATGGGCTGGGTGAAGTCATCCACATCAATCTCCATGAGYGGCTGCTGGACGTCGCCGAATGARATCACGTTGAAGGAGATGTCGATCCTYTTGCTCTTCTTYGCCACCCGGYYWACGAAGGCATCCACYTGCTCYTCGTCCAGGGCGTCGACGACGGCGGTYTCGGCKGTRCCGCCKGCCTCRCGRATGTCRYKGGCYACTTTYTCCAGCCGCGATTCSGTCCTTCCGGCAATGTGCACCGTGGCGCCGTCGGCCGCGAAAGCCCTTGCCACCGCCCCGCCGACCGCCCCGCCGCCGCCGTAGATCAGGGCGGTCTTGCCGTGAAGCACGCCGTTTTCCGGAATCCCGATGTTCACCATGGTCGCCTGCCTAGTGCCGCGGAGTACGTGAATTCCCTCAACTATGTTCTTGCGGAGGGCGGGTGGCAAGAGGACCGGGCGCAGCGCCGCATTAGCTTCTGGGCAGCCCTCCGGGTCCGGTGGCTGGTCCTCCGGTTCCGGGCGCGGGCCCGGGTTCGGGCGCGGGCCCGGGTCCTGGTCCGGCGGAGGGTCCGGGTCCGGGTCCGACCGCGGGTCCGGTGGCTGGTCCAGGACCGACGGGCCCGGGTCCTGGTCCGGCGGGTCCGAGCGCGGATCCGGCGTATGCAGGCACCGGCAGCTCGCCCGGATCGACCGGACCCATATCAAGGTGGAATGGCGGATATTCGTCCCGCATGAGGGCAACGTAGGCGATAACGCGGTAGATCCAGCGGTTCAGGCCAAGCAGGAGGTCGAAGAGCCCCCGCCGGTATTGGCCCGTGAACAACAGGATCACGCCGGCGATCAGGACCAGCAGCCCCAGGAGGGAGATGCCCACACCTTGCTGCACCCACTCGCCGTCCCGGTACTCCCACGTCCTCGCGGTCCCCGTCAGCAGGCTGATAAGCAGCAGATGTGGAATGGCCAGCAGCCAGGATTTCACCAGCACCAGGCCGCGGGACAGCCGTTCGGGATAGTCGACGTCGAAGTCCGCCGGGTAATCGGTGCGGGCCAGGGTGAAGGGGGGATAGACATCCGTGCCGATAGCGCTGAAGGCGTAGAAGGCCACACGCCAGTTCCAGCGGATCACACCGACACTGAAATTGAACAGCGAGCGCGGGTAGCGCGCCGTGAACAGGATCGCGAACCACGCCACAATCGTGACCACTCCGAAGGCGAACCAGAGGATAAACAGGACGATGAAGTGCGGGATGGCCAGGAACCACTTCACGAGCCACATCCACCGTGACAGGTTCGGGTCGAGGTAGCCGTGGAGACGGGCGGGGTACACATATGCGGTCGTAGCACCTGGCGCCACCGGATACGGAGTCCCCGGCGGGGCAGCGTAGGCCGCCACGGCACCCGGCGGGGCCGCACTGTTCTGCTGGCCGGGGGTGACCCTGGGCGGGTAGGGACCCGCGGGATACGGCTGGCCGGGGTGGGCCGGCAAGCGGCCGGGAGGGACACCGCTGCCCGTCCCGCCTTGGCCCGGGCCGCCGCGGCCGAGTCCAACAGCGCCCAGCACTATCAGCGGCACGCCGATCAGCAGCATCACGAGTCCGCCGATCAGCAGGCCGATGAACACCGGCAGGAGCAGGTCTGTGCGTGCCCCTGCCTGCAGATTCACGCTCACCGGAGACGTCGCGTCGGCATTCATGACCACCACTGCCCAGGATCCGGAGCGGAGGTCCCAGGTCAGTTCCTGTTCCCCCGGGCCTGTGGCAGTCGCGGCCCAGAAGGTCTGCTGCGCCGGGTTGGACGGGATTTGGGAGCCGGCCACTTCGCGGTACCGCGCGCGGAAGGGGTTGAACCTGACGTCGACGATTTCGGTGCGCCGGACACCGGCCAGGTACGTCGCGACGTCGGCCCGCGGGGCAATTCCGATGAAGATTTCCTTGCCGGGGTCGGTGGAGGAACCGCGGAGCAGCACGCTGCCCGCAATGTCCACCGGAACGCCGTCGTCCACGCCGCCGCCGGTCATGAGGTCCAGCCGGGGGGTCGTCAGCGCGTAGGAATTGCCTGAGAAAGGCGCCGACGGCGTGATGAAGTACCTGCCGTCACGTTGCTGGTAGTTGACCCAGCCCGCAAAACCGGCGCCCGCCAACAGTCCCAAACCGACCAGCGCGCACAGCGAGCCGATCACCAGCATGACAATCCGGCCTGCTTTCATGGCCGCCGTCCTTTCAGATGGTCCGTTTGCCACGCCCGGCCGGGCGTGGCTTCCGGAAGCTGGCGGCCCGGGCCGCTACCGCCCGAGCGAGATCACGAACGGCTTGGCTTCGTCGATCGCGCCGGCACTGCCGGAGTGGAGGACGACGAGCGCTTTCATGCCGTGATCACGACTTTGAGGGCCTTCGTCTCCGCGGCGCGGGCAAAAGTGTCGTACGCCTCCATGAACTCGTCAAAGGTGAAGTGGTGGGTGGCGAAACTGTCCGCGGGGATCTTTTGCTGTGCCACGAGCTTGAGCAGCATGGGGGTGGTGTTGGTGTTCACCAGGCCCATGCTGATGTTGATGTTCCGGATCCAGAGGTCTTCGACGTGAAGTTCCACGGCTTTGCCGTGCACGCCCACGTTGGCCACGGTGCCGCCAGGACGCACGATGTCGGTGCACATCGTGAAGGTCGCCGGGACGCCCACGGCCTCGATCGCCACGTCCACGCCCTGCCCGTCGGTCAGGAGCATGAGCTGCTCCTTCCAGTCGGCATCGGATGAGAGGACCACATCGGTGGCTCCGAATTCGCGGGATTTCTCGAGCCGGTTCGCGTCGAGGTCGACGGCGATGATCGTGGCGGCGCCGTAGAGGCCGGCGGTGGAGATCGCGGCAAGTCCCACGGGGCCCGCGCCGATGACGGCGACCGTGTCGCCGGGCTTGACCCGGCCGTACTGCACGCCGATCTCAAAGCCGGTGGGGAGGATGTCGGAGAGCATGACGGCCTGCTGGTCGCTGACTCCCTCAGGCAGGAGGTGCAGGGAGTTCTCTGCGTAGGGGACGCGGACGAACTCGGCCTGCGTGCCGTCGATCAGATGTCCGAAAACCCAGCCGATGCCGGAGGTTCCCTCCTCCCCCAGGCAATGGGAGTACAGGCCGGTCTTGCAGTTGGCGCAGTGCCCGCAGGACTTGATGCATGAAATGATGACGCGGTCCCCGACCTTGAGGCTGGTCACGGAGGCGCCGATCTCCGTGATGGTGCCGACCCCTTCGTGGCCCAGGATGCGGCCCTTGGCCACCGCGGGGACGTCGCCTTTGAGGATGTGCAGATCGGTCCCACAGATGGTGGTGGTGTCCACTTTGACGATCACATCGCTGGGATTCTGGATGGTGGGGTCGGGGACCTCGGTCCACGATTTCTCCCCGGGACCGCCATAGACGAGGGCTTTCATACGTGCTCCTTGGTTTTGAGGATGACCAGCGGGTCCACGAGGCGCAGACGGCACGGTGTCTCCGTGCCATCGATCCCCGAATACAGCAACGAGGCGCGGGCACGCTCACGGAGTTCTTCGATCGCGGCGGCCGACACCCGGGCATGGGCGAGGTCGAGCACGAGTTCAAACCCGGGAAGCTTGCTTGTGACGCGGCGGCAAACGACGTACAGCGCCCGCACGTTGGCCACGGTCACCACACCATGCACGTCGATCCGCGCTGTTTCGGCGTCGGCGTTCAGGCGGATGAGCACCTTGAGTTTAGGGTCCCCCGAATGGTGGTGGATACTCATGTGGCCGTGGTCTCCTGCCTTTTCCTGCTGAAGCCGGAAAGTGCAAACGCCATTTCCTTCCCCAATTCGCGGTGAGACCCGTGCCGTATTACGTGAAGTGGTTCTTCACTCGACACGTCCCCCAACTGGCCGTGCAGCAACCTCCCCACACATTCAGCTTGGGGGGCGCTCGTGGCAGAGGTAAGGGGCGAAAGTCCCGTGTGCGCCTGTTGGGTCCTGCGGCGTCGCACGCCTAGCCTGTTCCTATGTCTGATCCGCTCGATCCCCGCCGACCCCCGGATCTCGTGCTGGCCTCCGTGCGGCACCCCGGGGAGGAAATATGCTTCGACGTTCATCTTCGCGCCGGGGCCGTGTCGGCGATCATCCCGTCGCGCCCGGGCTCGGGTGCGCTCCCCGCTGCAACCCGGGTGGTGGATCTGGAGGGCCGCTACGCCGTTCCTGGGCTGTGGGATGAGCACGTTCATATGACGCAGTGGGCGCTGGCCTCCAACCGGCTTGACCTCTCCGGTGCCGGCTCGGCGCGCGAGGCGGCCGCCGTCGTCGGGGCCCATATCGCCGGGGACAATATCGCGGAGGCCCATATCGCCGGGGCCGGAAGCGGCGCCGGAGCTCCGGGTCCCGTCCAGACGCTGGTGGGCGTCGGTTTCCGCGATGCCATCTGGCATGACCTGCCCAGTCTGGACCTCCTGGACGGCGTGACGCGCGGCCGGCCTACGGCGCTGATCAGCCACGACCTCCACTGTGTCTGGCTCAACTCCGCAGCGGCCCAACAGTACGGAATGCCGGTGGATGCGGGCGGGCTGCTCCGGGAAGAACCGGCGTTCGCCCTGACCCGGGAGCTTGGCCAGCTGCCGGACGCGGTGGTGGATCCGTGGGTGCGGCAGGCAGGGCAGGCTGCGGCCGCGCGGGGCGTGGTCGGGATTGTGGACTTCGAGATGACGTGGAGCCGCGACGCCTGGCTGCGGAGGATCTCCAGCGGCTTCGCTGCCCTGCGCGTTGAAGCGGGCGTCTATCCGCAGGACCTGGACCGGGCCGTGGCAGAGGGGCTGCGGACAGGTTTGGCAGTGGCCGGCAGTGGCGGGCTGCTGAGCGTGGGCCCCCTGAAGGTGCTGATCGACGGCTCGCTCAATACCCGCACAGCGTATTGCGTTGACCCGTATCCGAACGGCGGCCACGGGCTGCTGACCGTGAGCGAGTCGGAGCTGCTCGCCCTGTTGGTCCGGGCGCGGCAGGCGGGTTTTGTGCCGGCGGTCCACGCAATCGGCGACGCGGCCAACCAAGTCGCCTTGGATGCGTTTGAGGCGGCGGGCATCGCCGGACGGGTCGAGCATGCCCAGTTTGTCCGGAGCGAGGATTTCGCCCGCTTCGGCCGGTTGGGCGTGACCGCGAGTGTCCAGCCTGCGCATGCCCTCGATGACCGGGACGCCGCCGAGGCGAACTGGCCGGGGCGAACGGACCGGTCCTTCCCGCTCCGTTCATTGCTGGCCGCCGGGGCGACTCTCGCCCTGGGCTCGGACGCTCCGGTGGCCCCGCTGGATCCGTGGATTGCCATGTCCGCTGCCACGGCGCGGGCCCGGCTGGATGGCCGCGGGCCGTGGCATGCCGAGCAGGCCCTCACGCGGCAGGAGGCCCTCACGGCCTCGACCCGCGGTCGCGGCCGTCTCTGGGTCGGGGACCCCGCCGATATTGCAGTGCTCGACGGCGACCCTCTGACCGTGTCGGATGCGGAGTTTGCGGCCATGCCGGTGGCCGCCACGTTAGTGGCGGGACGGTTCACGTACGGCGGCTAAGCACCTTTGACGCGCGCCTGGACTAAGTTGGCGTACGGCAGGCGGCCGTATTCTTCGATGAATGCGGCATGGCACCGGGCTTCGGCCGCGTTGAGTTGCTCAACGGGCAACTCTTTCCACGCGATGATCAGGGACCCGGGCACGGCGAGCTGCCAGATGAGCCGCCCGTCCCAGTGGCCCGGCGGCTTGCCTTCGCCGAAGTCGACGAATTCCTGAATTTGCCGGCGCAGTCCGCGGTTGCCCTTGCTTCCGGGGCCGGCTTTGCCCAGGAAAAGGACATCGGCGCCGTCCACCCATTCGGCGTCGAGAGCGTCCGTCTTGAGGGTGGGGTTCTTCTTCTTGAAGATGCCGGCGGTGCTCCTGGCCAGGAACTGGGGCCGGAAGCCCTCCGGCCGCAGTACCGCGAAGATCCCGGGCTTCTGCGGGATCCGGTTGATGTCAAGGTCCTGGAGCGGCCGGAAACCGGTGAAGCCGTCCTGTTTCAGCGATTGTGTGTTGATGGGCATGGGTTCCTTGGATCGGGGCTCGTGGCGTTCCTTTGAAGCTTACGGAAGAAGCTCACTCACTGAAGTCCGGGCTCAGCCGCGGGTGAAGGTGCCCAGCCCGGTCTGATCGTAGAAATCGAGCCTGACGCTCGACGCCGTGCCGCCTCCGGCTGCGGCGTCCGCGCCGGGGGCGAAGATTGCCCCGGCAAGACCGTTGGCGTTCTCGCCGATTGATTCAAAGCTGAAGGTGTCGCCGTCAAAATGAGTGAGCGGGAACTTGGTGGTCCTGCCGGCCGGGCCCAGCTCAAGGGTCAGCACGCCGTTCTCCACCGCGACGGTGAGCGGGCCGTAGTAGGAGTTCGCATAACTTCCGGTGTAGAAATCGTTGCCCTGCGCCGGTTTGGCCTGGGCCGGCGCCTTGGAATAGTCAACTTTTGGTTTCTCCGCCTCATCGATCTTCTGGAAGACGCCCGAGGTGAATCCGATCCAGTCCACTGTCGGGGCGCCGTTCTGGGCCGTGTCCAGGAATGCGGCGCAGATGGCTTCGGGGATGCCCTGCGGCCGGCCATTGGTCAGGGCAACAATGCCCAGCTGCTCGCCGGGGAGCAGTGAGACTGCGGTCGCGGCACCAAGGTTGAAGGCTCCCGAGTGCCCGAGCATCAGCCGGGCGTGGTCGTCGTAGGAGACGTTCCAGCCCAAGCCGTAGAAGCGGGTGCGGGCACCCGGCGTCGACGGTGGGCCCGAGACAGCGTGCGGGACATGCGTGATACTAAGCGCGTCCGGATCGATAACCTCGCTTCCCTCAAAGCTGCCGTTGGCGAGCTGCAGGCGGATCCAGCGGGCCAGGTCGCGCGCGGAGGAACTGGCCCCGCCGGCGGGTGCTTCGGCGTCGGCATCCCGGGAGTATTTGGCCACCCAGGTCTTGTTACCGGCTGGGACGTGGATCAGTGCCTTGTTCGTCGCCTTTTGGTAGTCCGCGTGGCGATAGCTCGTGGATGACATGCCCAGGGGCTTGAACAAGACTTCTTCGGCGAGGTCTGCCCAGGGCTTGTTCATGGCATCGGCGACAGCCTGTGCACCAGCCGTGTAGCCGAAGTTGCTGTAGTTGTAGCTCGACCGGAATGAGTCCAGCGGCTGCTGGTTGAGGTGGCTGAGGATATAGGACTGGTCGAATCCGAGGTCTTCCAACAGATCGCCCGCCCCCGTACTGAGGCCGCCTTGATGTGACAACAGGTCCGCCGCCGTGGCGTTCCGCGTGACGTAGGGGTCTTTCAGGGCGAAGCCGGGGGTGTGGTTGATCACCGGTTCCGTCCAGGAGATGGCCTTGCGGCCCACGGCCACGGCCGCCACCGTGGAGGCCAAGGGTTTGGACACCGAGGCCAATTGAAAAACGGTATCCGCGTCCACTGTCTCGGGCCGGCCCGATTCCCGCACGCCGAACCCCTTGGCGTAGACCATTTGGTCCTGGTAGACCACGGCCACGGCGACTCCGGGAACACCGGTACTCTCCATCACGCCCTGGACCATCCCGTCCAGCCTTGCCAAGGCGGAGTTGACCTTCTGTTGGTCCAGGAGCGGTTTGACCTGCGGTTCCGGCGCCGGAAGCAGAGACGCCGACGGCGTACCGGAGGTGTCAGAGGCACTGCTTCCGGCACCGGCGGGGGCACTTTGGGCCGTGCAGGCGGCCAGCAGCGGCATGCCCGCTATACCCGCGGCGCCGACGCCGACCGCTTTAAGTAACGAGCGGCGGTCCGAAGGCAGCGAGCTGATCCTCGTCGCGATAGATTCCCTCTGGTTCATGGACAATCCTCCGCCCGGTTCCGCCTGGGGCGCAGAGCTAACGCCCCCTCCCATGATGGACCCGTGCCCGTGTTTGAGACAGGGGCGGTGCGCTCGGGTGGGGGTCCTCGGCGCAGGGAACTCGCGGCCGCACCTCCACAACCGACAACGAATCCTCCAACCCCGCCAACCTCGCGGCCTCCTTCTGGTTGCCCCTATTAATGTCGGATCCCCGGAGGAGACTGGATTCATGGACGGCAATCAGGGGCCCGAAGTGGTTCCGGCGGGAGACGGCGACGGCGGCTTCGGCCGCGCCGGGCGCGGTGACGACGGCGGCCTGGATTTGCTCGCATTTTGCGCCCGCGTGCTCCGGGACGTGCGTCGGGCCGAGGATCCCGACGGAATGATCGAACAGTACCGACGGCTTGACGAGTTGCACTCCGCGCTCGACGCATTGCGGACGCGTCTTCAGCTCGACGTTTTCCTGGGCAGCGTCTCGGGAGTGACTTTGGGACCTGGAAGGTCGCCGATGGCTTCCGAAGCGGTGAAACGGCTGCGGAGGGCCATAAATGTCATAGCTAGCAGGGACACTTAATTCATGGACGGCAATCACGGGCCCGAAGTGGCTCCGGCAGGACACGGCGACACCGGCTTCGGCCATGCCGCGGGCGATGCCGCCGCCATTCCGGGCACCGCAGAGGCGGCCTTGGCGGGCCGGCTGGCCGCCGGACCGCTGGGCTTAGGCTGTCCGCCCACGGACAGTGCCGGGATCATTGACCGGATCCGGGAACTGGAAGACAGGAAGTCCGCCGCGTCCGCGGAACAGGCCCGGCTCGCCGTGACCTTCGACCTGCTCCAACGCCGCGAACAGGCCGCCGCCGGAGTCCCGGCCGAGAAGCTCGGCGCCGGTGTCGGCGCGCAGATCGCCCTGGCCCGGCGCGAATCACCCGTCAGGGGCGGCCGGCTCCTCGGCCTGGCCAAAGCCCTCGTGACTGAAATGCCGCACACGCTCGCCGCCCTGCAGACCGGACAGCTGAACGAATGGCGCGCCACCCTGCTCGTGCGCGAAACCGCGTGCCTGAGCGCCGCGGACCGGGCCGCCGTCGACGCCGAACTCGCACCCGACGCCGGGATGTTCGCCGGGGCCGGTGACCGGTCCCTGGTGGCCGCGGCCCGGGCCGCCGCGTACCGGTGTGACCCCCGCTCGGTGACCGAACGCGCCGCGCACGCCGCATCCGAGCGGCACGTCAGCCTGCGCCCGGCCCCCCACACCATGTGCCACCTCACCGCCCTRCTGCCCGTGACCGCCGGCGTCGCCGTCTACAAGGCGCTGAACGGGCACGCCGACACCCTCCGCGCCGCCGGGGACCCGAGGGGCCGCGGGCAGCTCATGGCCGATGCCCTGGTCGAACGCACCACCGGGACCCCGGGCGGGATCAGCGGGGTCGAGATCCAGCTCGTCATCACCGACCGCACCCTCTTCCATGCCGGCGCCGAACCCGCCCGGCTCCCCGGCTACGGCACCGTCCCCGCCGGCTGGGCCCGCACCCTCATCAACGGCACAAAGGGTCCACAGAGCGGCGAGGGCGGCAGTTCCCGGGGACACAGTGGTCCCCCGGGGCCGGGCGCCGTGGCCACGATCACGGACAGAAACGGTGACGGCCAGTCCGGTGGTCGCCCTGGACCGGGCGGCACCGCCGGGAGCGGCGATGACCCCGCGTTCACCCTCTGGCTCCGGCGGCTCTACACCCACCCCGGCACCGGCGAGCTCGTGGGGATGGACTCCCGGGCCCGGCTCTTCCCGCCCGGGCACCGCCGCTTCATCCAAACCAGAGACGACACCTGCCGAACTCCTTACTGCGACGCGCCCATCCGCCACCTGGACCACATCATTCCCTGGCACACCGGCGGAGAAACAACCAGCACCAACGCCGCCGGCCTCTGCGAAGCCTGCAACCACACCAAAGAAACCCCCGGTTGGAAAGCCCGCCCCGCACCCGGTCCCCGCCACACGCTCAAGCTGACGACACCGACAGGCCACAGCTACTACTCCACGGCGCCACCCCTGCCGGGAACTCCGCTTCGCCCATCGGCCACAGACCAGCCGGGGTCCCAGCCAGGCTCCCGCCACCGGCGCCAGCTCCGGCACCAAGCCAAAACGCTCAGGCGTGGAAAGCCCAAAGTTGGGGCTGCGGCATAGGGACCAGTTCGTTGGCTGCCGTGCGGGCCCAAACTAACATTGGCTCGGCCTCGGGGCACAGTTGCCGGGCGACGGGCCGCTATTCGAAGCACTCGATTCGCGGCTCTTGCCCTCGGCTCCGCCCCGCTTCATCGCATCCGGCAGGCCGGCGGCAAAGAAAAGCGCCCGACCACCTGGGCGGCGGCGGACGTCAGGCCTGCAGGTACCTTCGCGATCTCGCTAAGAGACGGCTCGGACACTTCAATGTCCCGAACAACCCGGAGTCATCAGATGGTTACCTGCAGGCGCTTTAAGCCTACGCCCGCCTCACTGCCGTCACCAGAGGGCCGTTGACTCGGGGCAAACCCCGCGCAGCCCCGGCCGAATAGGTCCCGGCCGAAACACCCCCTGCCGCGAAAGCGTAGAGTGGAGGAAGCCGCCTGATTCTGGACGCCAAGTGCTGAGGGAGAAATCGTGACGATTGACTGGGACGAAAAGAAGACCCTGCTGCAGGAGCCGAACATCGCCGCGGTGACGCAGCTGTGCGACGAACTCATGGAAAAGAAGCCTGGATCCGTGGTCCCGTACATCGACCCCATCCATGACGAGGACGAATGCCGGATCGTCAGCCTGCATATCAGCCCGGGCAAGGGCACCGAATCGGGCTTTGTCTCGCACTTCAACGACGATGAAGCCGCCCGCCGCGCCACCTCCATCTACGAGGCCGCAGAGCTGGACCCCCGCTATGTGATGCCGTGGAACGCCTACCCGTGGATCCGCGATCCGGAGGCATCCTCGGCCCTGAACGTCCAGGAGAAGACGGACGGCCTCCGGCCCTTCCGCCAGTTCCTCAAGATCAACAAGCGCGTCTCGGCCGTTATTGCGCACGGCGCCGACGCCCACTCCTTCCTGACGCTTTTCGAGAAGACCTACCATTCCTCGCTGAAGAATCATGGTGTCAAGATCTACAAGGCCACCGCACTTGGCGGCCGCGCCTTCGCGGTATCTCCGGCCAAGCAGGAAGAGCTCCTCGCCAAGAACGTTGAGGTCTACAAAGATGCCATGCAGCGGGCGGGCATCCAGCACCTCTGAGGCTCCACGAAACGGCATCCGTCAGCGGCATCCGGCGCAAGCCGAGCCGGCGCCGGCGACATCACCCGGCCAGCAGCCTGCGCCGGTGTTTGAGTTCCTTGACCCAGTCGCGGGTGACCATCGCTGAAAACGGCGAGGCGCCGTCTTCGGTCATGGAGCGGAACGCCGTGCCCGCCTGAAGGTCGGCCAGCAGCGGCTCCGAGGCCTTCAGCGCCAGTTCCAGCACCTGGACAGCGGCACGTTCAGTCAGCCCCATCCCCGCGGCCCAGCCCAGGAAGTGCTTCCGGGAAATCCCTGTGCGCTTGCCGTCCAGGGTCAGGGCGAGTGTCTTGTCTCCGTACACGACCGTGGACGGGATGTCGTATACCGGCGCGATGGACCACTCCCCGGCAGGCTGCTGCACCATGGAAACGTTCTTCGCGTGCAGGTCGCCGTTGCCCGTCAGCCATGCAAATGCCGCCTGGAGGGCCAAATTCCGCACTGCGGGCAGCGGAGCCGCGCAATAAGCCGCAAGCGCATGGCACACCTGCCCGTATCCCACGTTGTACTTGTCCGCAGGGTAGAGGCCCAGCACCTGCGCGCCGTCCTCGACGGCGAGCCGCTGCACGGCCCGCGGCGACCTGGCCGCCGCCTTGGGCCCCGACACGCCGGCGACAGGCCCACCGGATACAGGCCCACCGGATACAGTGCCACTGGCTACAGGCACCCGGTCGAAGCGTTCCACGAGCAACCCGGGCCGCCCGGCGACGTCGCGGATCAGCTGGACCCGGCTCAAAGGGATCCGCAGCCGCGCCGCGTACCGGAACATCGCGTACTCGTTTTCGACGACGTGCGGGAACTCGGGCGCGTTGAGTTTAAGGATGTAGCGCCGGCCGGCGCTGGCCACCGGCATGGAGATCATTCCAGCGGACAGCTTGTCCTGCACCCCCGCCAGGGCCACCGGGTCGATCAGCCCGGAGTCGCCCAGCAGGGCCTCGAAATCCACGGGCGTTGCGGGGTCAAGCTCGACGGCGTGCTCGTCCGGGTCCAGCTTCTCGCCATGGCCAACGATCTGCACATCACCCACCGGGTTGGCACCGGCCGCGATGAGCAAGGACAGCTCATCATCCACACTGGTCTTGATGGAACGGCGCAACGCATTCAGCCGCCGGCCCTCCGGCAGAAGCCCCGTGAAATACGGCGGGGCCGCTCCCGCCGCGGACAGCACGGGTTCCGGAGTCAGCGGCAGGGAGCTCGCGACGGCGGGGCYCCCGGACGCCAGATAGGCCGGCAGGTAGCTGAACCTGGTGCCGCCGTCGTGCCGTTCCAGCCGGGCCGCCAGCACGCCGGCCTTATAGATATCCGCGATGCGGTGCCTCATGGCCGGGCTTCCGGCCCGTCCCGCAGTTCACCGTCGGCCCGCAGGCCGGCCACCGGACTGGCCACCGGGCCGGTGAGGGCACGGGCTGCGGCGCTGGTCCGGGTCTGGACCCGGAGTTCCAGCCCCAGTGTGTCCAGGAGCGCCAGCAGGGAGTCCAGCTGCACCGTGCGTTTTCCCTGTTCGACGAACCGGACGAAGCGCTCTGAGACTCCGGCCAGTTCGGCCAGCTCACGCTGGCTCAGGCGGAGCGACCCGCGCCGGGCCCGGGCCTCGGCAGCGAGTTCGCCCGGAAATGCGTTCCCCATGGCAGCCTCCCGTTAATCAACACACGTCCGAGGTCCGGCGTTCGTGCGTACGAACCCTGTGGGTTCGAACCCTGTGTGCGTACCAACCCGTGGGATCGAACTCTGTGGGTTCGAACCCTGGCGGTACGAACGTGCCGCTTTGCAGGCATTTCCAGTATAGGACGGGCCAGGATGCCTGCACAGAGCTATAACGGCACGTACGTACCGGCCCACTGGGCAGGCAGGGGCAACCGCCGGCGATCGAAGGCACCCGCCGTCATAGCCGGCTGGCGCAGCGCTGCCTCCACAGATTGGGCGGTTCAGCCGCGCGCGGGCGTGGCGGTTCACAATGGCCCGTAGGATTTAAGGGACTTAAGCGACAACCAGACCCCACGGAATCCGGAAAGGACTGCACACGATGACGCGCGCTTCCTTCCGGCTGTTCCGCACAGGCCTGATCGGATCCATCATCGTGGCGCTGGCAGCCGGCGGCCACCTGGCCGGCGGCGGACGGCTGCCCGAGCCGGCGATCGTGACGGCGTTGTGTGCCGTGGCGATGGTCCCCGTGGCCGTACTGACCCGCGTCCGACTGTCCTTCCCGGCCCTGGCCGGCCTGCTCGGCGTAGGGCAACTGTGGCTGCACTGGTCCTTCGGCGCCTTGTCCTCAGGGGCGCCCGCGGCCCTCCAGGCCCGGATGGCTGCGGGTCATCCGGGCCATCCGGGCCATTCAGCGGCTGCCATTGCCCCGGCGATGCCCGACCCTTCCATGGCGGTTTCGGCGGCCGACATGGGCGGAGCCATGTTCGCCGCACACGCGATGGCGACGCTCGGCACGGCACTTTTGCTCGCACGCAGCGAGCGGGCCCTGTCCGCACTTGTTTCCTGGCTGCGCCCGCTCGTGCAGCTGCCCCAGCCCTCCGCCGCCACGCCCCTGCGCGTCCCCGGCCCCTGCGCGGTCAACCTGGTCCTCCCCAAGGCCCGGGCTGGCCTCCGCCTGCCGACCAGACGCGGACCTCCGGAGCTGTCGCCCGCCGCCTGACATCAATCCCTTTCACATACGGACGGGGACAACAGGCGGCCACCCCACTGCTACCGCCGGACGGACAACGCACCGGACGGCTCCCCACCTGATATCCGTTAGTGAAAGGCACCTTTGCCATGAAGTCCCCCCTTCGCCGTACCCTCAAAACCGCCGCTGCCGCCACGTTGACCGCGGGCCTGCTCGCCGCCGGCGCAGCAGCCGCCTCCGCCCACGTCCACGTCGACACCGATGATCCCGCCGCGGGCGGCTACAGCCACCTGACGTTCAACGTCCCCAGCGAGTCGGAATCGGCCAAGACCAGCAAACTCGAAGTCACGCTGCCCACGGACACCCCGTTCACTTCGGTGTCGGTGAAGCCTGTCGAGGGCTGGAAGGCCGTCATCACCACGAGCGAGCTGCCGAAGCCGATCACGGTCGCCGGCGCCACGGTCACCAAGGCCCCGAGTTCCGTGGTCTGGACCGCTGACGAGGCCCACCAGATCGGACCGGACGAGTACCAGGCCTTCTCACTGTCCGTCGGCGTCCTGCCGGACGCGGGAACCACGGTGACGCTGCCGACGGCCCAGACCTACACCGATGGAACCGTCGTGAAGTGGGACGAGAAGACGGTCGAGGGCCAGGCTGAACCCGGGCACCCGGCACCCTCCTTCGTGACCACGGCCAAGGACGCCGACGCCCACGGCGCAGCCGTCCCCGCCGCAGCCACGACGACCGCACCCTCGGCGGCCCCGGCAGCGGCAGCGGGCACGTCCAGTGACGGCGGATCCGCCGCCGGCTGGATCGGGCTGGCTGCAGGGCTGATCGGACTGGCCGCGGGCGTCACCGCGCTGGTCCGCACCCGCCCGTCCAAGGTCCAGTAGTCCCGGCCAGCAGCCACACAAACCCAGGCAGGTAGGCCGCCGCCGGAACTCCGGCCCGAGCGGCGACGGCGGCCCCGGACCCCCGGGGCCGCCGTCATACTTGACACGCCGATGTGATCTCTGCCATGTTTTAAAGCGTGAACCTGTCAGACAGCCGGACAGCAGGACAGCCCTTGGCTCGCCTCAGTGCCGCCGAAGCCGTTTTCAACGTCCTCCGCACCGAGATCGAATCCGGCAAGCTCGGCGTCGGCGCCAAGCTGAGCTCCGAGGCCACTCTTGCCCAGCAGTACGGCGTGAGCCGCTCCGTGGTCCGCGAGGCCTTGCGCTCCTGCACCGCCCTGGGTTTGACGGTCACCAAGACCGGGCGGGGCACGTTCGTCGTCGCCAACCGCGTGGCAAAGGACCTGGTCCTGGGCCAATACTCGGCCCGCGACCTCACGGAGGCGCGTCCCCATATCGAGGTTCCTGCCGCCGGACTGGCTGCAGAACGCCGTTCGGCCGAGGAGCTGTCAATGCTGCGCGACATCGTTGCCGCGATGAGCGGCGAGGACGACCCCGAAGTGTGGGTGGGCCTGGACTCCAGCTTCCACGCGTTGATCGCGCGGGCCAGCCGAAACAAGGTCTTCGAGAACGTCGTCGCGGACATCCGGGACGCCCTCGCGCACCAGTCCGAGACCCTGAACATGGTGGCGGACCGCCAGCACGCGTCCGACGAGGAGCACCGGCGCATCCTCGCCGCGATCGAAGCCGGCGACGCGGCGACGGCGCGCATCGCCATGAGCCAGCATCTGCACGCCGTTGGCATTGCCCTCGACTCGATCCTCAACGCCTGACGTCAGGCGCCTGGTGCCGTCAACAATGCCGGAAGCAATCCGGGGAGCCCCGGCAAAACCAGCACCAACACAGTGACCAGCCACCACAACCGCATCGACCGCCACCGCCACCGCCACCGCCAAAGGACGCAATGACTTCCCCTGCTCTCGCCAACACCCCGACCCCGCTCGCCCCGGAGTGGCTGCCGCAGCACGTCCCGCTTGCGGTCCAGACCCGGGACGGGCTGGTCGAGAGTGTCCACTACGGCTCGGTCATCGCCACCGCAGCGGACGGCCAGATCCTCCTCACTGCCGGGGAGCCCCTCGCCCCGTTCTACCCGCGGTCCGCCCTGAAGCCCCTGCAGGCCGTCGCCATGGTCCGCGCCGGGCTGGACCTCCCGGACGACCTCCTCGCCCTCGCCGCCGCCAGCCATTCCGGCGCAGCCAGCCACCGTGACGGCGCCGGGCGCATCCTGGAGCTGCACGGCCTGACGCCCGCGGACCTCGAGAACAGCACCGATCTCCCCTACGGCGCCCGCGAGCGCGAAGACTGGCTCGGCGGCGGCGGCCAGGCCACCCAACTGACGCAGAACTGTTCCGGAAAGCATGCCGCCATGGCGGCCACCTGCGTTATCAACGGCTGGCCGGTCCAGGGCTACCTGGACCCGGCGCACCCGCTGCAGCAGCTGGTGGCCCGGACCGTGGCGGACCTGACCGGTGAAGACCCCCAGCGCACCACCACTGACGGCTGCGGCACCCCGCTCTTCGCGCTCACGCTCCGCGGCATGGCCCGCGCCTTCGGCCGTTTGGCCGCGGCCGCCGCGTCCGGATCCAGATCCGGCGAAACAGAAGCCGGCGCAGCGGAAGCCGCCGTCGGCCGCGCCATGCGCCGCCACCCCGAGATGGTTGCGGGCGAGGACCGGGACGTCACCGCGCTGATGCGGCTGGTCCCCGGCCTGCTCGCCAAGGACGGCTTCGAGGGCGTCCAGCTGGTGGGCCTCCCGGACGGCCGCGCCCTCGCCGTGAAGGTTTCCGACGGCGGAGACCGCGCCCGGATGCCCGTCACCGTCCGGGTCCTGGCCGCGCTCGACGTCGACACCTCCCCCCTGGCGCGCCTCGCCGCTACCCCTGTGCTGGGCGGCGGCCGGCCCGTCGGGCTGCTGCAGGCCACCGATTTCCTCGCTGACCCCAAGTTCTCCCACGCCCCCAAAGACCTGTAAGGGACCGCCATGACCTCGCACGACGAACGCGCAGAATTCCGCTCCGAACACGATCTCCTGGGTGACCGGGACGTTCCCGCCGGCGCCTACTGGGGCGTCCACACCCTCCGGGCCGTGGAGAACTTCCCCATCACGGGCCAGCCGCTGTCCTCGAACATGCACCTGGTCCGCGGGCTGGCCGCCGTGAAGCTCGCCGCGGCCCGCACCAACCACGAGCTCGGGCTGCTCGACGCCGGGCGTGCCGCCGCCATCGGGGAAGCCTGCACCGAGGTCATGAACGGCAARCTCAGCGAGCAATTCRTCGTCGACGTCATCCAGGGCGGCGCCGGGACCTCCTCGAACATGAACGCCAACGAGGTCATCGCCAACCGGGCCCTGGAAATCCTCGGGCACCCGAAGGGCGACTACGCCCGGCTGCACCCCAACGACCACGTCAACCTCAGCCAGTCCACCAACGACGTCTACCCCACCGCGGTCAAGCTCGGCACGATCTTCGCRGCCCGGGAACTGCTCCAGGCCCTCACCGAGCTCGAAGACGCCTTCGCCGCRAAGGCCCTCGAGTTCCGCACCGTGGTSAAGATGGGCCGCACCCAGCTCCAGGACGCCGTCCCCATGACCCTCGGCCAGGARTTCGGCACCTACGCCGTCACGATCGGCGAGGACCGGCTCCGCCTGGCCGARGCCGACCTGCTGATCCACGAAATCAAYCTCGGCGCCACCGCGATCGGCACCGGYCTGAACGCCCCCGCCGGGTACGCCGARGCCGCCTGCCGGCACCTGGCCGAAATCACCGGCCTGCCGCTGATCACGGCCGTGGACCTGATCGAGGCCACCCAGGACGTCGGCGCCTTCGTCCACCTCTCCGGCGTGCTSAAGCGGGTCGCCGTGAAACTYTCCAAAATCTGCAACGACCTCCGGCTGCTCTCCTCCGGCCCGCGCGCCGGCTTCGGCGAGATCAACCTCCCCGCGGTGCAGTCCGGCTCCTCGATCATGCCCGGCAAGATCAACCCGGTCATCCCGGAAGTGGTCAGCCAGGTCGCCTACGAGGTRATCGGCAACGACRTCACCAT
This sequence comes from Arthrobacter sp. P1_A5, assembly GCF_056406825.1. Classification (NCBI taxonomy): domain Bacteria; kingdom Bacillati; phylum Actinomycetota; class Actinomycetes; order Micrococcales; family Micrococcaceae; genus Arthrobacter; species Arthrobacter sp. P1_A5. The sequence goes on from NZ_JBFTZL010000008.1 coordinate 54,839, forward strand.
CACCATGGCCGCCGAGGCCGGCCAGCTCCAGCTCAACGCCTTCGAACCCATCATCGTCCACAGCCTCCACAAGAGCATCTCCCACCTSGAAGCCGCCTGCCGCACCCTCACGGCCCGCTGCGTCCGGGGCATCACCGCCAACACCGAACACCTCCGCCTCACCGTCGAACAATCCATCGGCCTCGTCACCGCCCTGAACCCGCAACTGGGCTACGCCACGGCCACGGCCATCGCCCAGGAAGCCCTCGCCACCGGCAAGGGCGTCGCGGAACTAGTACTCGAACACGGCCTGCTCACCGACGAGCAGCTCACCGAGCTCCTCAGCCCGCACCGCCTGGCCAACCTGAGCAAGTAGCGCACCTCCGAACCCCGAAGGACCCCCATGACTTCTCCTGACACTGCCCGCGCCCAAAAACTGCCCGCTCAACAGCAGACCCAGCAACAATCCGCCGTCACCGACCACACCATTCCGGCTCATGCCCACGCCTCGGGGGCCGCGCTCCACGCCGAGGACCAGGGCTACCACAAGGGCCTGAAACCCCGGCAGGTCCAGATGATCGCGATCGGCGGCGCCATCGGCACCGGCCTGTTCATGGGCGCCGGCGGCCGGCTCGCCAGCGCCGGGCCGGCCCTGATCATCAGCTACGCCGTCTGCGGGTTCTTCGCCTTCATGATCCTGCGCGCGCTCGGCGAACTCGTGATGCACCGGCCCTCGTCCGGCTCGTTCGTGTCCTACGCCCGCGAATTCTTCGGCGAGAAGGCCGCGTTCGTCACCGGCTGGCTGTACTGGCTGAACTGGGCCATGACCGCGATCGTGGACATCACCGCCGTTGCGCTGTACATGAACTTCTTCAAGAAGTACTGGGCGCCCATCGCGGACGTGCCGCAGTGGGCCTGGGCGCTGGCCGCCCTGATCCTGGTCCTGGGTCTGAACCTGATCAGCGTCAAGGTGTTCGGCGAGCTGGAATTCTGGTTCGCGCTCATCAAGGTCGTGGCGCTCGTGTCCTTCCTGCTCGTCGGCATCTACTTCGTCATCTTCGGCACGCCCGTGGCCGGCCAGGAGGTCGGCTTCAGCCTCATCGCGGACAACGGGGGCATGTTCCCCAACGGCCTGCTGCCGGCCATCGTGGTGATGCAGGGCGTCGTGTTCGCCTACGCCTCGATCGAACTGATCGGCACCGCCGCCGGCGAGACCGAAAACCCCGAAAAGATCATGCCGCGGGCCATCAACACGGTGATCGTGCGCATCGCGGTGTTTTACGTCGGCTCGCTCGTGCTGCTCTCCCTGCTGCTGCCCTACAGCTCCTACAAGGCCGGCGAAAGCCCCTTCGTGACATTCTTCGGCTCCATCGGGGTCGACGGCGTGGACGCCATCATGAACCTCGTGGTCCTCACCGCGGCGCTGTCCTCGCTCAACGCAGGCCTTTACTCCACCGGCCGGATCATGCGCTCGATGTCCATTTCCGGTTCCGCGCCGAAATTCGCCGGCCGGATGAATAAGTCCGGCGTCCCCTACGGCGGCATCGCCCTCACTGCCGCAGTGGCTGTCCTGGGCGTGATCCTGAACGCCGTGGTCCCGGCCGAGGCCTTCGAGATCGTCCTGAACGTCGCATCGCTGGGCATCATCAGCACCTGGGCCATGATCGTCCTCTGCCAGATGCAGCTCGCCCGGCTCGCAGCCCGCGGAGAACTGCTCCGGCCCGCGTTTCGTATGCCGGGCGCACCCGTCACGGGCTGGATCACCCTGGCCTTCCTCCTGGCGGTGCTGGTCCTCATGGCCTTCGACTCGCCAGTCGGAACGTGGACCATCGCCTCCCTCGCGGTCATCATCCCGCTGCTGATGCTCGGCTGGCGCCTCTGCCGGCACCGCATCCTGGAGATCGCCGCCGTCCGCGACGGGTTCACCGGCCCGTATCCGCTCGTGGCCAACCGACCCGTGCGTGGGAGCGGCGGGGATTCGGAGTAAAATCCCGGCAGTCCGCCTCCGCGTAACGCAACGTCCCCGCAACCTCTCCTGCACGTGGTTCGCATATGCTCAGCGGACAGACTCAACATGGCTCAGCGACGAACCACCCGGGAGACAGCTCATGACCAATTGGCGGATCAGGGATTTCCATTCGGCCGATCTTGACGGGATCCTGCACCTCTGGGAGTCCCTCAAGGAATCAAACGTCGAGCCCGTCTACGCGCTCTCCGAGGTGCTCGCCTCCTGCGAGAAGGACCACGCCGTCGTCGCGGTGCAGGGCGAGCAGGTGGTGGGCGCCGCCGTCGGACGGGCCGCCCACGACCAGGGCTGGATCGTCTTCCTGGCCACGTTGCCCGAATTCCGGGGCCGCGGGATCGGCACCTCGCTGCTGGCCGCGGTCGAGAACCGGATGGCACCGCACGGGCTCAACAAGCTCTCGGCCCTGATGCCGGAATCCGAAACCCGGGTGGAGGCGTTCCTGGGCCGCGGCTTCGCGCTGAAGAAGAACCTGCGCTACTTCGAACGGAAGATCCCGGTCCAGCGCCAGGAACTGGAACCCCTCAGCCTGCTTGGCGGCCGCATCCTGGCCCGTGACCTGTGGGAGAACGTCGCAGGCATGCGCCTCGAAAAGGAACTCCTGGAGCGCCGGCTGGTCCTTCCGCTCGCGGAGGCCGACCTCGCCGACGAATACGGTGTGGTGCCGCCGCGCGCCGTGGTCCTTTTCGGCCCTCCCGGTACCGGCAAGACGACGTTTGCGAAGGCGATCGCGTCCCGGCTGGAGTGGCCGTTCGTGGAGGTCTTCCCCTCCCGGCTGGCCGCCGATCCGAAGGGGCTGGCCGGGGCGCTGCGCGAGACGTTCCTGGAAATCGCCGAACTGGAGCACGCGGTGGTCTTCATCGACGAGGTCGAGGAGATCGCCGCGCAGCGCTCGGGCGAACCGCCCTCTCCCCTGCAGGGCGTCACGAACGAGCTCCTGAAGATCATCCCGGCCTTCCGCGAGCAGCCCGGCCGGCTCCTGGTCTGCGCCACCAACTTCATCCGCGCCCTGGATTCGGCGTTCCTGCGGCACGGCCGGTTCGATTACGTCATCCCGATCGGCCTGCCGGACCGGCAGGCCCGGGAGGCCATGTGGCAGCGCTTCATCCCCGTTGCCGTGGTGGACGACGTCGACGTCGAGCTCCTGGTGGACCGTACCGAGGGCTTCTCCCCCGCGGACATCGAATACGCGGCCCGCAGCGCCTCCCAGCGGGCACTGGAAAAGGCGGTGTACGACGACGGCGGCGCGGCGTCCAGCGGCAGCGCCTCAGTCCGCGAGGCGGTCCGGAAGGGCCCCTCGACCCAGGACTATCTCGACGCGATCGCGGACACCCGGACAACGGTCAGCGATGAAGTGCACCAGCAGTTCCTCGAGGACATCGACGCCCTGGGACGCGTCTAGATGGGCTCCGCCAGCAGTTTGTGATGGGGCCAGGCCGCGATCAAGGCACACAGCGGCGGTATCCTTGTGATTGGGGCCACTTGGACCCCACTTCTGTTTGTCGACACTGGAGCCACCGTGCGTAGTCCCCGGTTGCTACCCCCAAACCCGGCGACCGAGCCGGCGCAATCTGCTGCCAGGCGTGTCACAGCATCGATGCAGCTCAGCATCAGGTCCGGGACGGGTCCGCTTCGCAGAATCATTGAAGAATCCTGGAAGCGTTCGCTCCGGCTGCAGGCCAACCCTGACATGCCGCCGTCCTCGGTACTCCTCGATGGAGAAGCCCTTGAGGAGTACCGTCGCGGCCATCCGCTGGCGTCGATCATGCCGGTGATTAACAAGCTGCTGATTCAGCCCAGTTCCGACCAAGGGTTGCTCGTGGCTGTCGGGGATGAGCTGGGCCGGCTCCTGTGGGTCGACGGGGACGCTGCCCTGCGCCGGCGTGCCGAGGGCATGATGTTCGTTGAGGGCGCGGACTGGTCCGAGGCCAGCGTGGGCACGAGCGCTCCTGGAACCGCCCTGGCGCTGGGCCGCAGCCTCCAGGTCTCCGGTCCCGAGCATTTCAACCGGGCTGTTCACGCGTGGAGCTGCACGGCCGTGCCGTTCCGTGATCCAGACACCGGTGCCGTGATCGGAGTCCTGGATATCACCGGCACCGAGATGGCAGTCGCCCCGCACACGCTTTCCCTCGTAGAGGCTGCGGTCGCGGCCGCGCAGGCGCAGCTGCGCGTGGAGCGTCTCCTGCTGGCCGCTGCGCAACGCGACCGGCTCGCACGGCGGCGAGAGCCCGCGTCCGCCGCAAGGCCCAGAACCGTTCCCGGCAGCCCGGCCCGGAGCCTCTATCGCAACAGCCTGCAACTGCTCGGCCGCGACCACGCGCTGCTCAGCATCGAAGGAAGAACAGTATCGCTGTCTCCACGGCACAGTGAGATTCTGGCCCTGCTGAGCATCCATCCGGATGGTCTCAGCGGCGAAGAGCTGGGCGGCATGCTGTTCGGGGAAGTCCCAGCCATGACACTTCGGGCGGAGATGGTCCGGTTGAGAAAAGTCCTGCAGCAGTTCAATCCTGCCGCCGTACCGGAATCCCGGCCCTACAGACTCATCGTGGACGTGCTGCCGGACGCCGGACAGGTTCTCAGTTGCCTCCAGCGCGGGGCACACCGAGTCGCCCTGGAGATTTATCGCGGACCGGTGTTGCCTCGCTCCGAGGCTCCGGGTGTGGTGACGCTGCGCAGGCGCGTCTCCACACTCCTTCGGGAGGCGGTCCTAACGGACGGCAGCGCGGAAGCCCTGCTCCAGTATGCGGATCTTCCCGAAGCGAGCGATGACATTGCCGTCCGGATGGCGGCGCTGAAGCTGCTGCCGCCCCGCTCCCCTAAGAGGGCTGGGGTGGTGGCCGACATCGAGCGCCTGGAAGCCGAACTCGGAACTCACCAGCCAAGGTGACCTGACTCACAAGACTGCAACCTCGTCGCAACCCTCCCTTCCCTAGGCTTTAGGCAGCGGCCATCATCCTGCTCAGCACAAGTGCCAGCGATGGTTGGGTTATCCACACCCTGACAATCCGCGGGCCTCACCCGCACCCCCGGTGAGGCTTTCGGCGGACAACGGGCATCACGCCCGGCTTCTGGAGTGACGTTCAAACTCATGCCTGCGCATTATTTGCTGCGGCTACAAACGACGAAGGAATATCGACAATGACGACGATGAGAGCAGCTGTAGTTACCGAATTCGGCAAGGATCTTCAGATCCAGGACCTGCCCGTTCCCGTGCCGGGACGCGGAGAGGCCCTGGTCAAGGTCCTCACCACCGGCGTATGCCACACCGACCTGCACGCCGCGGAGGGAGACTGGCCGGTCAAGCCGTCACCGCCCTTCATTCCCGGCCACGAAGGCGTGGGCGAGGTCGTCGCCCTCGGCGAGGGCGTCACCGATCTGGCCATCGGCGATTTGGTCGGCAACGCGTGGCTCTGGTCCGCTTGCGGCGACTGCCAGTACTGCCGCACTGGCTGGGAAACCCTGTGCGAGGCGCAGCAGAACGCCGGTTACAGCGTCGACGGCTCCTTCGGCGAGTACATGCTGGTCGCCAGCCGGTTTGCCGCCCGCATTCCGGCCGGATCGGACCCGGTGGAAATCGCACCCGTGCTCTGCGCCGGCGTGACCGTCTACAAGGGCCTGAAGATGACCGAGGCCAAGCCGGGCCAGTGGGTCACCATCTCCGGGATCGGCGGACTCGGGCACATCGCTGTCCAGTACGCCGTCGCCATGGGGCTGCGGGTCGCTGCGGTGGACATTGCCGATGACAAGTTGGCCCTGGCCAAGAAGCACGGCGCCGAACTGACCGTCAACGCCCTGCACGAAGACCCCGTCGAAGTTATCCAGCGCGAAACCGGAGGATGTCATGGAGTCCTGGTCACGGCAGTGCACCCGTCAGCGTTCGGGCAGGCCATCGGGATGGCCCGGCGCGGCGGAACGATCGTTTTCAACGGGCTGCCGCCGGGGGACTTCCCGGCGCCGATCTTCGAGATTGTGCTCAAGGGCCTGACGGTCCGCGGCTCAATTGTCGGAACCCGGCAGGACCTGGAAGAAGCACTCGACTTCTACGCCCAGGGCAAGATCCACCCCACGGTCTCCACGAGGGAGCTCTCCGAAGTGAATGCTGTCCTCGACGAAATGAAGCATGCCAAGATCGACGGCCGCGTGGTCATCAAGTACTGATCAACAAGTACTGATCAACCCGGCTGGCTGCGGCAGCGGCGTATCCCCCGGCCCCCTGGGKATACGCCGCTGCCGCACACACGCAATTTTCACTGCAGAATATGTAAGAAAGAACAGGGGTTTCCCATGTCCAACGCCCGCACCGCGGTACCACCCGGCTCCATGGCCACGCAGATGACCCAGGGCGATGCCTTCGAAAACCTGTCGCAGGAGAACCGCCGTTTCGCGCCGTCCGCCGAGTTCGCCGCGAACGCAGTGGTCACCGCCGCCGATTACGCCGAGGCCGACGCCGACCGTCCCGCGTTCTGGGC